>JALZFU010000148.1 GCA_030861385.1 Actinomycetota bacterium | reverse complement strand
GCCGGACGGTGCGTGAGCAGGAGCCGCTTCGCGCCCGAGGCCTCGAAGGCGGCGATCGCCTCGTCGGCGGCGAGGTGGCCGCGCGGCTCGCGCTCGTCGGCGCCGTGCGCCAGAGTCGCCTCGCAGAGGAAGAGGTCGGCGCCGGCCGCGAGCTCGGCAAGCTCGCGTGCAGGCCCGGAGTCGCCCGAGTAGGCGAGCGTACGCCCGTCGTGCGAGACGCGAAATCCGACCGCCGAGACCGTGTAATGACGAACCGGCCGGGCCTCGACCGTGAACCCGGCGGCCGGGAACGGGACGTGGGGCTCGAACTCGCGGAGGTCGAACGCCCGCTCGAACATGCCGTCGTTCCCCCACCGCGACGCAAACGTCGCCAGCTCGTCGACGCCGCCCGGAGGAAGCCACACCTCGGCGCGCGGAGGTCGCTCGGCCCCGAACGCCGCCAGCCAAGCCCACGGAACCAGGTCCCCCCAGTGATCGAGGTGGAAGTGGGTGATCGCGATCGCATCCACCCCGCGGATCCTCTCGGTCTCCCTGAGGCGGCCGAGAACGCCAGGGCCGCAGTCGAGCAAAAGCGTCCCCGGACCCTCCACGAGGTAGCCGGACTGCGCGCTGCCGGGGTTCGGCCACGCCGGGGACGAGCCGATAACGGTGAGACGCACCTCCATATACTCGCCCATGTGGAGGGGAAAATCCGGGTCGTGACCGTCGGAGGGCGCGTGCTCGTCGTCGACGATTCTGCGGGCGCGCCGTGAACGGCAAGATCCGCGTCGCCGTAAGGGCGCCCCGCCCCCCTCAGTTACTTGCGATATGAGCGCCATGCGAAAGATTCGCGTTGTCATCGCGAAACCTGGATTGGACGGCCATGATCGCGGTGCGAAGATCATCGCCCGCGCCCTTCGCGACGCGGGTATGGAGGTGATCTACACGGGCCTCCACCAGACTCCGGAGCAGATCGTCGAGACGGCGCTCCAAGAGGACGCGGACGCGGTTGGCATCTCGATCCTCTCGGGGGCCCACATGACGCTCGTCCCGCGGATACTCGACGGTTTGCGCGAGCAAGGGCTCGACGACGTGCTCGTCGTCGTGGGGGGAACGATTCCGAAGCCCGACGTGGAAGAGCTGAAGGCGCGCGGCGTCGCCGAGGTGTTCACGCCCGGTGCGCCGGTGGCCGAGATCGTCGATTTTCTGAAGGCGAAGATCCCGGTCGAGGTGTAGCGATCGCTATCCGGGTGGAACGCGCCGACGGGGCGGCGTACGTGACCGTCGACCGGCCCGAGGCGATGAACGCCCTCGATCTCGAGCACGCCGAAGCCCTCCGCGACCGTCTGCGCGAGCTCGCCACCGACGAGGGGATTCGCGTCATCGTCCTCTCCGGCGCCGGCGGACGAGCGTTCATCGCGGGCGCCGACATCAAGTACATGCGAACCCTCGGCGTGCTCGGGGCGCGGCGATGGGGCGAGCTCGGGCAGGCGTGCGCGCGACTCCTCGAGGAGACGCCGAAGCCGACGGTCGCCGTGATCGACGGGTGGGCGCTTGGAGGCGGCTGCGAGCTCGCGCTCGCGTGCGACATCCGCATCGCGTCGACGAGCGCGAGGCTCGGCCAGCCCGAGATCAACCTCGGCGTCATCCCGGGCTGGGGAGGGACGCAGCGGCTCGCGCGAGCGACGACGCTCGCGTACGCGAAGGACCTCGTCCTGACCGGACGGACGGTCGACGCCGCCGAGGCGCTCGAGCACGGGCTCGTGAGCGCCGTCTACGAACCGGATGAGCTCGCAGGGAAGACGCGGGAGCTCGTGGCGACCCTCGCCGCCAAGAGCCCGCTCGCGCTTCGCTCTGCCAAGGAGGCTCTGAACGGTGCGCTCGCGGGCGTCCACCGGGCGAACCTCGAGACGGAGGAGCACCTTTTCGCAATGCTGTTCGCATCCGAGGACCAGAAGGAAGGGATGGCCGCGTTCGTCGAGAAGCGCGAGCCGCGGTTCACCGGCCGCTGACCATTCGGTCGAGACCGATGGGGAAACCAGCGGGGCGAACGCGCCTTTGTCTCGCCCCTCTGGTGGTCGGCGTCGCAATCCTCGCTGCGGCCGGCTGCCGGTCGTCCGATGAGGCGCCCATCCGCGAGACGAGCGCCGCCCCTCTCGCCCGCGCGACCGTGAGGATGGAGGACGTCTCGGTCGCGCGGAGGCCCGCGACGGAGGCCGAGGTTCGTTGGGTCGCGACGCTCGCGACGTGGTCGGCGAGGATCGCGGGGCCGGTCAAGACCGCGGCTGCCACCGCGCCGACGCTCACCTGGGGATGGACGCCCAGGTCGGCCGCCGCTGCCAAGCTCCGGCGCGCGCTTCGGCGCGTGACGCGCTGCTCCGAGAGCTACGAGCGCCTGGTCGGAGAACCGCCGAGCGAACGCCTTGCGGACGCGGCGGTTCTCGCACGCGACGCGTGCGAGAGCTACGAGGAAGGGGCGCGGGCGGAGCTCGAGGTGCTTCGCGACCGCCACCGGAGCTCCCTCCGGGAATGGGCGAGCTACTGGGCGACCGGCGCCGCGCTGCTCGAGTCCGTTCGCGACGTCTTCGCGGACTACACCCCGAGCAACGAGCAGAAGCTGCCCCGGCGAAGCGGCGTCACCGAGGTGAGCCGGATCGAGCCCGTGTTCAGTCGCGCGGCGGAGAAGGCGATCGTGCGAGGCGCGGCGCCGTGGGCGCATTCGCACTCGCTTCAGGTTCGTTGTTGGTCGCGCCGCGACTGGGGGCCCTTGCTTCGGAGGACGAACGCGCTCTTCCACGTCACTCGGCTCCCCCCCGACACGCTCGGCTACCAGGATCTCGTCGGCGATTACCGCATCAACCTCTCCGCTTCGGTCTGTAAGGCACTGACCGCGTTTCGGTACGAGCACTCCCGTCCCGAAGGCATGGAGAAGCTCGAGCTCGCGCGAGCGCTCCAGACGCTCGCTCACGAGGCGGAGCATGCGCGGGGCATCGCGAGCGAGCCCGTCGCCGAGTGCTACGGGGCCCAGCGTGTCCGTCGGGTCGCGATCGCGCTCGGCGCCGACCCCGCGTACGCCGACGCGCTCGCCAAGGCGTACTGGAACAACGTCTATCCAGTAGCGCCGCCGCCGTACCGATCGTGGGAATGCCGCCACGGCGGCGCCCTCGATCTCGCGCCGAGCTCGTCCGCTTGGCCGTAACCCCGAGGAGCGCTGGTAGCCTTGGCCGCACGGGAGTCCCTGTCCGGGGGCTGAGAGGCGGCCACGAGGCCGCGACCGGAGAACCTGATCTGGGTCATGCCAGCGAAGGGAGAACGGATGGATGACGTCCTGACGATCGCAGGCCGAGATTTCCGCTCGCGGCTCATGACGGGCACGGGCAAGTACGACTCGTTCGAGACGATGCGCGCGGCGGTCGTCGCGTCGGGCTGCGAGATCGTCACCGTCGCCGTCCGCCGGCTCGATCTCGAGGCGCGCGACGGCGACGAGGAGGTGGCCGCGTTCCTACCCGAAGACGTCCTCCTGCTTCCGAACACGGCCGGCTGCGAGACGGCCGAGGAGGCGGTGCGCGTTGCCCGCCTCGCGCGGGCGGGCGGACTCCCCGACTGGGTGAAGCTCGAGGTGATCCCCGACCCGCGCTATCTCCTCCCCGATCCCGTCGAGACGCTTCGCGCAGCGGAGGCGCTCGTCGGGGAGGGCTTCACCGTCCTCCCCTACATGCTTCCCGACCCGGTCCTCGCGCGGCGCCTCGAGGAGGCGGGCTGCGCGACCGTCATGCCGCTCGCCGCGCCGATCGGGACTGGCCGGGGATTGCGGCTTCGCGACGCGATCCGAATCATGGTCGAGGAGGCGGCTGTGCCGGTCGTCGTCGACGCCGGGCTCGGTTCGCCGTCCCAGGCCGCGGAGGCGTTGGAACTCGGCGCGGACGCCGTCCTCGTGAACACCGCGATCGCGCGAGCGAGCCACCCGGTCGCGATGGCCCACGCCTTCCGGCTCGCCGTCGAGGCCGGGCGCGCGGCGCACCTAGCCGGTCTCATGGAGGAGCGCGAGACGGCCCAGCCGACGAGCCCGGTTGGCGGGCTCGTCCCGGAGCGATGAGCGCGTCGTGCGTCGTGAACGGGCGCGAGCACGAGCTCGAGCCGGGCGAGACGGTGGAGCGGCTGCTCGAGCGGCTCGGGCTCGCCGGCCGCTTCGCGCTCGTCGAGCGAAACGGCGAGCCGGTCGAGCGGCGCCGCTATCGGGAGACGGAGCTCACGAGCGGTGACAGGGTTGTCGTCGCCCGTCCGGTCGCCGGCGGCTGAGCCTGTCGTCGACTTCCACCACCGCCGCCTCTACCTGATCACGGCGGCTCGGCCGGACCTCCGCGCCTTCCTCGCAGCGGCGGTTCGCGGCGGCG
>JALZFU010000144.1 GCA_030861385.1 Actinomycetota bacterium | reverse complement strand
GCTCGCGTCCGTTCCCACCGAGAAGAAGCAGAGGTCGAGATCGCCCGCCGCGAGCGCGTCGGGTCTCGCCTCTTCGACTGGGAGCTCCCTCTCGCCGAAGCGAATGCGGCGCCCCGCGGAGCGCGAGGTCGCGAACACGCGGACATCCCGGAATCCGCGCTCGAAGAGGAGCGCGAGCGCAACCGTCCCGACTGCGCCGGTGGCGCCGACGACGCCGACCCGCACCTCCCTCTCACGCATGGGTTCTCGCTGCGCTCGGATCGGAGAGCTCGAAGGCGTCGTGCAGCTCCCGGACCGCCCGCTCGACGTCGGCGCGCGGCACGAAGAAGGCGATCCGGATCGCGGATGTCGAGACGTAGCTCGGCTCGATCCCGAGGTCGCGGAGCGTTGCGAGCGCGCGGGCCGCGATCCCGGGATGGCTCCTCATCCCGGCGCCGACGATGCTGACCTTGGCGAGGTCCGTCCGCTCCGACCACCGGGCACCGATGTCGTCCAGCGCGCGCGCGAGCTCGTCGTGATCTTCGATCGGCGCTGAGAAGACGAACCGGTCGGCGATCTGAAGGAGCGTGTCAATCGAGACGGCAGACTCGGCCACGCGCGCGAGAAACGCGGCCGGATCGGCGCCCTCCGTCTCGTACAAGAGGTCGTCGAGTGCATGCGTGACGCCCGAGATCATCGCCTTCTCGAGCATGCGCTCGTCCTCCTCCCGCACCCAGGTGCCCTCCTCGTCGGTGAACGTCGAGCGCACGTGGAGCCTCACCGCGTGGTTTCGCGCGAACTCGACTGAGCGTAGCTGGAGGACTCGTGCGCCGGAGGCCGCGAGCTCGAGCATCTCTTCGTAGCTCACCGCAGCGAGCTTGCGAGCGTTCGGGACGAGATTCGGGTCGGCGGTGAAGACGCCGTCGACGTCGGTATAGATCTCGCACGCGTCGGCGCCGAGCGCAGCTGCGAGCGCGACGGCGGTCGTGTCCGAGCCTCCGCGGCCGAGCGTCGTGATGTCGTACGCGGTCGAAACGCCCTGGAAGCCCGCGACGAGGACGACTTTGTCCTCGTCGAGCGCCTCGTGGATCCGGCGCGCGCGGACGTCGACGATCCTTGCCTTTCCGTGCGCCGTGTCCGTGACGATCCCTGCTTGCGAGCCTGTCAGCGAGATGGCGTCGTGGCCGAGGTCGGAGATCGCCATCGCGACGAGCGCGCACGAGACGCGCTCCCCGACCGAGATCAGCATGTCGAGCTCGCGCGGCTTCGGGCGCGGCTAGACCTCGTGCGCGAGCGCGACGAGCTCGTCTGTGTGGTGGCCCATCGCCGAGACGACGCCGACGACGCGCCCGCCGCTGCTCTTGGCCGCGACGAGGCGCGCGGCCACGCGGCGGATCTTCTCCGGATCGGCAACCGAGGTGCCGCCGAACTTCATGACGATCGTCCCGACCCTTGTGGCGGGCCCGGCCGGCGAGACGGCGGGGACGACCTCGTAGGCGGTCTCGGCCACGCCGCCTGATTCTAGGCCGACTCCCGGAGTCTTCTCCTCACGGCGAGGAAGATCGCCCTTAAAGGCCGAACCGACGAACCCGAGGGCCCGTCGGTTCAGCACTGCGGTTTCTATTCGATGCGGGAGCGAAATTGAAGAGGTCCCAGCGAGAAAAGCGCGCTCTTTGCGAGAACTTCATTCGGGCGCGCGTCGGGACGCGTGGTGCTCGCCGCCTACATCTCGCGACGGCCGGCGAGAGCGCGCCCGAGGGTCACCTCGTCCGCGTACTCGAGGTCCCCGCCGACCGGAAGGCCGCTCGCGAGGCGAGTGACGCGCGTCCGGTCGCGGAGGCGGTCGGCAACGTAGGCCGCCGTCGCCTCGCCGGTCATGTTCGGATTCGTCGCGAGGACGACTTCGTCGACGCCGTTTCGCTCGACTCGGCCGACGAGCTCGTCGATCCGAAGGTGTCCCGGCTCGACGCCGTCGAGCGGCGAGAGCGCGCCGCCGAGGACGTGGTACACGCCCCGGTAGGCGTGCGTCCGCTCGAGCGAGACGAGGTCGGCAGGCTGCTCGACGACGCAGATCACCGAGCGGTCGCGCCTCGCATCGCGGCAGATCGCGCAGAGCTCCTCCTCGGTCAGGTTTCCGCACTCGCGGCAGAACCCGATTCGCTCCTTCACCTCGCGGATCGCTTCTGCGAGGGCGAGTGCCTCCTCCTTCGGGACGCGAAGGAGGTGGAACGCGAGTCGCTGCGCCGTCCGTGTGCCGACGCCTGGAAGCCGCGAGAGTTGCGCGACGAGGTTGTCGACGACCGGTCCGAACATGGCCGCATTGTGCCTCCCGCGCGAGCCGGCGCCGTTACGCGAGGCCCGCCGCCACGCGGCCGGCCGTGAAGGCGACGAGTGCGAGGCTGACGGCGGCGAGAGAGAAGCCGACGCGCTCGGCCCGCGTGATCCCATGCTGGACGAACCAGATCAGGAGCACCTCGATGAAGACGCCGCCGAAGACGCCGCCGCCGTAGCCCTCGTACGACATGACCGCGAAGACGCCGGTCGTGATCGCGAGCGCGAGGACGAGCGAGGCGCGGGCGAAGCCGAGCCGGCGCACCTCGTCCGCCGGGCCCGACACTTCCCTTCCTAGAGGCCGGGCAGGCCGAGGCCGCCGAGCCCACCCAGAGCGCCGCCCAGGCGCGACTGCATGAGCTCCTGCGCGTTTCGGAGGGCCTCGTTCACGCCCGCAAGCACGAGGTCCTCGAGGCTCTCCGGGTCGTCGGGATCGATCGCCTCCGGCGAGATCTTTACCTCGACGATTTCGCCCGCGCCGCTCGCCTTCACGGTGACCATGCCGCCGCCGACCGAAGCATCGACGGTCTCGGCGGCGAGCTCCTCCTGCGCCTTGGCCATCTCGGCCTGCATCTGCTGCACCTGCTGGAGCATCTTGTTCATGTCCATGCCTCGGGCCACGCGGCTCCTTTCCCCTGCTCTCGAGCCGCTCAGCGTACGCGAAGCGACCCGCCCACCGAAGCTGCGTCGCCCTCTCGCAGCGCACGTCGCGCGTGCTCGAGGCCGCCGAGGGTTGCCCGTGTCTCGAGGCGTTTGACGAGGGCGGGCGCGGTCGTTTTCTTGACCTCGATCGTGGCCGGGATGCGCGCTCCGAGCTCGTCGACCTCCGTTGCGGCGACGTCGACGACCGAGCCGACGCGATCCAGTGGTTGACGGTACGCGAAGGGACCCGCGGGATGCCGGCCCGCGCGGTGTCGCGGATCATTCCTCCTCGACTTCGCGGGCGTCGAATGTGCTCTTGAAGAGCGAGACGAACTCCTCCTCGGTCGTCGGGCGCGCTTCCTCGGCGTGCGGATCCTCGTCTGCGTCTTCGCCGACGGCGAACGTCAGCCCGAGTCGCCGCCCCGTGACCTCGGAGATCACGTCGGCCAGGATCGCCTCGTTCTCGGGTTTCTCGGCCACCGTGCGGTGAAACGAGGCTGTGGGCGGGAACTCGACCACGAGCCGGTCGCCGTCGAGCTCCACCGGCCGCGCCTCGTTCAGGACGGACATCGCCGGGATGGAACGCTCGCCGACCTGCGGGACGACGACTTGCTTCCAGAGCTGCTGGATCTGCTCGAGGTCGAGCGGCTCGTCCGCCGTCGGCGCCGCGGTCGAGGCGGCCGGCTCGCGGACGGGACGCGAGGGAGCCACCGGCGGGTGGACCGGCTCACGCGCCCGCGACTCGAGCTGCTCGAGGCGGTAGGCGATCGACTCGCGCGAGAGATCGGCTCCCGGCCGCGTCACCTTCACGAGCGCGAGCTCCAGCGGGAGGCGCGCGTCGCCTCCCTGGCGCGCGTCGTCGACGGCGACGGCGAGCAGGTCGATCAAGCGAAGAACGACCGCTTCCCCGAGCTGGTTCGCCTGCGAGCGGAGTCGCTCGCGCGTCTCCTGAGTCACCGGGAGGGAGTCCGGGACCTCACCCATGTGCTGGACGAGAAGCAGGTGGCGCAGATGCTCGAGGAGATCGGTCACGAGGCGGTTCAGGTCCTGCCCCTGGTCGGCGAGCTCCTCGATGAAACCGAGAAGACCGGCGGTGTCGCCGTCGATGACGAGGTCGCAGATCCGGAAGAGGGCCTCCTCCTCGACCGCGCCGAGGAGCTGAAGGACCGCCTGCACCGTGATCGTCCCGTCCGTCGCAGCGGCGAGCTGGTCGAGGGTCGAGACCGCGTCGCGGTAGCTTCCGCGCGCGCTTCGGGCGACGAGCGCGAGCGCCGCGTCGGGAGCGTCGATTTCCTCGCCGTCGGCGACCCGGCGAAGGAGACGCGTCACCTCAGGGAGCCGGGGACGCGCGAGCATAAACGTCTGACAGCGCGAGCGGACGGTCGGCAGCATCTTCGCGAGATCCGTTGTGCAGAAGACGAACACGAGGTGGGGCGGCGGCTCCTCGATGAGCTTCAGGAGCGCGTTGAACGCGGCGTCCGTCAACTGGTGCGCCTCGTCGAGGATGTACACCTTGTAGCGCCCCTCGACGGGCTGGAGGACGACGCGCTCGCGGATCTCCCGGACGTCGTCGATCCCGCGCTGGCTCGCCGCGTCCATCTCCACGACGTCGAGTGACGTTCCAGCGGCGATGGCGACGCATGAGTTGCACGTGCCGTCTGGATCCGGCGTCGGCCCGTACGCGCAGTTCAGCGCCTTCGCCAGGATGCGCGCAAGCGACGTCTTTCCCGTGCCGCGCGGCCCCGCGAAGAGGTACGCCTGACGCACGCGTTCGCGCTCGATGGCGTTCCTGAGCGTCCGGACGACAGCCTCCTGACCGACGACCTCGTCGAAGTTCTGGGGCCGGTACTTGCGGTAGAGGGCGGTCACCGCCGCCATCCTAGAGGAGTCCGAGGCCGCCCTCTTCGTCCGTTTCGGCCGGTCGTCGGCTCGCGGCGGCTGACTCGGGATCTCTCGTCGACGCGTCCGAGCTAGCGCTCCCTTCTCGACACCGGCCGCACTCGATCCTTCGTGTATGCCGGCCGCACACCCGCCGTCGAGGACGCTTTCGAGGCGGTGCCTCCGCCGCTTGCTCGGGTCAGGCTTCTCCGCGGCCCCCGAGACGCTCCGCTTAGCGCTGCTTCCTCCCGGACCTGACGCGGTTCGCAGGGTCTCGGTGCGCGGGACCTGGCCGTCAACACTCGCGTGCGTTAGCCCTACCTCGAAGCCACCCCCTCGGGAGGGACTT
>JALZFU010000141.1 GCA_030861385.1 Actinomycetota bacterium | reverse complement strand
GCCATCTCCTCCGCTGCCACATCTCGCTCGACGAGCTACGGCGACTCCAGGCGCGCGCCGCCGAGGACGGGGCGCGCGACGAGCCGCCGCGGCTTACGGTCGCGAGGGAGTAGTCACGACCGATTAGGTCTTCTTCCCGGGGTTGAAGAGACCTTTCGGGTCGAACGCCCGCTTCACCGAGCGGTGGAGCTCCACCGTCCGCGGACTCCACTGACGCTCGAGCTTTCCTCGCTTCACCCAACCCGTCCCGTGCTCTCCCGAGATCGAGCCGCCGAATCCGACCGCGAGCGTGAAGAGCTCGTCGGCGGCCGCTTCCGCCCGGCCGAGCTCGGCGCCGTCGTCGGGGGAAACGAGGAAACTCGAGTGGACGTTGCCGTCGCCGGCGTGCCCCCAACTGCAGGCCGCGACGCCGTGGCGCCTGCCTAGCTCGACCGTTCCCGCGATCACGTCGCGCAACCGCTCCAGCGGGACGACGACGTCCTCGCTCACCTTGCCGCCGCGCTGCGCAGTGACGGCAAACGAGACGCCGCCACGCCAGCGCCAAAGCTCGGCGATCATCGCGTCTTCGGGAGCGTGCACGTCCACGGCGCCTTCGGCGAGCGCGTCGATGGCGTCGGCACGCACCGCTTCCGCCTCCGTCGGCGAGCCGTCCGCTTCCGCGAGGACGAGGAACCGCGCCCCTTTCGGAAGCCCGCCCGGATACGCAGGGCCGACGGCGACGAGCGTCCCCTCGTCGAGGTACTCGAGCGCCGCGACGCGGAGCCCGCTCCCGACGACCTGCTCGATCGCGTCGCAGCCCTCGTTCGCGTCCGCGTAGAACGCGACCACCGGGAGGAAGACCTCCGGCGCCGGGAGGAGACGAAGCCAGGCCGCCGTGATGACCCCGAGCGTCCCTTCCGACCCGACCAGCAGGCTCTTCAGGTCGTAGCCAGCCACGTCCTTTCGGATCGGTCCCCCGACCGAGATCAGCTCGCCGGGTGCTACGACCGCCTCGAGTCCGGTCACCCACGTTCCCGTGACCCCGTACTTGAAGGCGTGCGGGCCGCCCGCGTTCGTCGCGATGTTCCCGCCGATCTCCGATTGCTCGGCGGCGCCGGGATCGGGAGGGAAGATGAGACCGCTCTCGCGGGCGATCCGCCGAACGTCGCCCGTTCGTACTCCTGCCTCGACGTTCATCCGCCAAAGAAGAGGGTCGAACGACCGGACCCGAGCCAGGCGCTCGAGCCCGACGACGACGCCACCCGTTATCGGCACGGCACCGCCCGCGAACCCGGTGCCGCCCCCGCGCGGGACGATCGCGAGATCGCGCTCGTAGCACCACGCGACCACGTGCGCAACCTCCTCGGCCGTCGCCGGGAGCACGATCGCGTCAGCCTGACCGCGTAGGAAGCGCGACTCGGTCGCATCGACGAGATACGCGCCGACCGTCCCGGGGAGGACGGCGTCGGCGCCGACGATGCGAGCAAGGTCGCGGGCGAGCCGAGTCACGGAACGAGGTGCTTGCGTAACGCTACTCGAGGCGCTCGCCTCCGCTCGGCGCGGCGGCGCGGTGCGCCGCGACGTCACCCTAGAGTGAGCGATGCGATGGAGCCGTTCGATCTCAGTGGACGCGCTGCTCTCGTGACGGGCGCGGGGAGCGCCGACGGCATCGGATTCGCGGCGGCGAGAGTCCTGGTCGGGCTTGGTGCGCGCGTCGCGGTCACGTCGACGACCGAGCGGATCGAGACGCGCGGCGCGGAGCTCCGGGCCGACGGGGCGCACGTCTCGGCGCACGTTGCCAATCTCACGAATCGGGAAGAGGCGTTCGAGCTCGCCCGCGCCGTACGGGAAGCGCATGGCGCGATCGACGTCCTCGTCAATGCGGCCGGAATGGTCCAAACGGGCACGGTGCCGGTCAGCGCGCCGTTCGGCGATCTCACTCCCGAGCACTTCCAGCGCGAGCTCGAGATCACACTCAAGACGGCTTTCCACATGACGCAGGCCGTTCTACCCGGGATGGTCGAGCGCCGCTACGGACGCGTCGTCATGGTCTCGTCGGTGACGGGACCGCTCGTCACTGCTCCGGGATCGACGGCGTATGCAGCGGCGAAAGGTGCGTTGGACGGGATGATGCGGACGATCGCGCTCGAATACGGCCGCTTCGGCATCATCGCGAACTCGGTTGCGCCCGGCTGGATCGCGACCGCCTCGTCAACGGCGGATGAGCTCGAGGCCGCCCGCCACACCCCCGTCGGCCGCCCGGGTACTCCTCGCGAGGTCGCGAGCCTGATCGCGTATCTCGCGTCCGAGGCGGCGAGCTATGTGACTGGGCAGGCGATCGTCATCGACGGCGGCAACGTGATCCAAGAACCACACGGACTCGACCTCTACGGCGGAGACCGATCGACGTAGGATCGAACTCGTGTTGGGGCCTCGTGTCGGCGCGGTGAGCGTTCTCGAGGCGCCGCCGCCGCGGTTCGCCCCGGAGGAGATCGCCGCGATCGCGGCCGAGCTCTTCGCGGTCGAAGGCATGGCAGTCGACCTCGGGAGCGAACGCGACCAGACGTTCCTGATCGACGACGGGCACGGCGGCGGCGGAGTCCTCAAGATCTCGAACCTCGGCGAGGATCCGGCCGTCCTCGACTTAGAGACGGAGACGATCCTCCACGTCTGCCGTGTCGATCCGGAGCTCCCCGTCGCGCGCCCGCGCCTCGCTCGGGACGGCCGCGCCGGGGGCGGCCCGGCAGCCTATCGGCCAATCGTCGAGGGGCCGGAGGGGACGCATTTCGTGCGCCTCTTCGACCGGCTGCACGGGCACGTCGGCGGGCCCGAGCTCGACGACGGCGCGCTCCGCGACTTCGCCGCTACGCACGCGCGGCTCAATCTCGCGCTGCGTGCGTTCTTCCATCCGGCGGCCGGCCGAGAGCTGCTCTGGGATCTCAAGCAGGCAGGGAGGCTCCGTCGACTCCTCGGCGCGATCGCAGACACGAAGCGGCGTCGCCTCGTCACCGATGTGATCGACCGCTACGAGCAGCGTGTGGAGCCGCGGTGGCCACTTCTTCGAGCGCACGTCGTCCACGGCGATTACAACCTCGACAACGTCCTTCTCGACCAGCGTGATCGGATTGCGGGCATCGTCGACTTCGGCGACTTGGGCCACACGGCGCAGGTGGCGGATTTCGCGGTCGGGCTCGCTTCGCTCCTGCGCGGACGCCGCGACGCCGACGTGTTCCGCGCTGCCCGGGTCGCGATCGACGCGTACGCGGGGCGGATCCCGTTCGAGCCTCTGGAGCTGGAGGTGCTAGCCGACCTCGTCGCGTCTCGCCTCGCCGCCATCGTCTCGATCAGCGCTTGGCGGGTCGAGCGCTACCCGGAGAACGCGGAATACATCCAGGCGTGGGACGAGGACTCGTGGAAGCTCCTCGAGTTCTTCGCTTCGACCGGCGCGGACGAGGTCGGATACGAGCTCGGCGGGTCGCGGCCGCGCGTCGCCACCCCTGACCTTGCCCGGCGGCGACGCCGTGTGCTCGGCTCGGCGCTTACGGATCTCACGTACGAGCACCCGGTTCACGCCGTTCGCGGCGAGGGCGTCTGGCTCTTCGAGGCGAACGGACGGCGCTTGCTGGATGCGTACAACAACGTGCCCGTCGTCGGTCATTGCCATCCCCGCGTCACGGAAGCGGTCGTTCGGCAGACCCGCATGCTGAACACGCATTCGCGCTACCTCTACGAGCCGCTGATCGAGCTGGCCGAGCGACTCGCCGCCTCGATGCCCCCGGGCTCCGGGTTGGACACCGTGATGCTCGTGAACTCGGGCAGCGAGGCGAACGAGTTGGCCTGGCGGCTCGCGACGACGACCGGCCGAAGCGGAGCAATCGTGACGGAGCACGCCTACCACGGCGTAACGGCGGCGGTCTCGGACCTCTCCCCGGAAGAATGGCCGGACGGTCATCGCGGGAGGGCGACGGAGCTCGTGGCCCCACCGAGCTCTGCCGCGCCGGGCGAGGAAGAGATCATGCGCGCGATCGCGCGACTCGAGGAGCGTCGTCTCGGGTTGGCGGCCACGTTCGTCGACTGCGCCTTCACGAGCGACGGCATCCGAACGCCGTCCCGGCAAGACCTCGTGGCGATGGTTCGTCACACCCAGGCTGCCGGCGGCCTGTTCGTCGCCGACGAGGTGCAGGCCGGGCACGGCCGGAGCGGCGAGGAGCTTTGGATGTTCGCGTCCTACGGGATCGCGCCGGATGTCGTCACCCTCGGCAAGCCGATGGGGAACGGCTACCCGGTCGCCGCGGTCATCGCGCGGAAGCAGGTCGTCGACGACTTCGCCGCGCAGACGCGCCTCTTCAGCACGTTCGGCGGAAATCCCGTCGCTTCGTCCGCCGCGCTTGCCGTCCTCGGCGTGATCGAGGACGAGCGGCTCGTCGAGAATGCCGGCCGTGTCGGCGCCCGCCTCCGGCTTGGGCTCGAGGGCCTGCGGGCACATCCCTCGATCGCGGACGTCCGAGGACGTGGCCTCCTGATCGGCGTCGAACTCTCCGACGCGACGTCGGCGGAACGCGTCGCCAACCGCCTGCGCGACGACGGAATCCTCATCGGTCGTACGGGCCGCGGCGGGAACGTGCTGAAAATCCGGCCGCCGCTCGTCTTTCGAGACGAGCACGCGGACGCCGTCGTGGAAGGGCTCTCCCGCGCACTGAACGCCGACGAAATCCCGGCGCTACGCGAGGCGAGACAGAGTCGCTAGGTCGGCGCAGTCCTTCGCCGCGACGATCGAGTCCTCGCGACGCTCCGCCTCGTGGCTTCGAGCGCCAGACGGCTTTTCAACCCCGCCCGGATGCCGAGCAGTTCGGCGACGTCGTCCTCGAATGCATGGTCGGGCCACGGGGCGCGACCGCTCCCAAGCGGCGTATACACCTAGGCCTGCGCGATCGCCCAACGCGGGCGATCGCCTGCCTTTACGATCGCGCAGGCCACGGGTCGCAACGGAAGGAGTGGAGATGGGCGCGAACGCCGACGTCGCAAGGGCCGACCGGAAAACCTTC
>JALZFU010000131.1 GCA_030861385.1 Actinomycetota bacterium | reverse complement strand
GGGCCGGACAATCCCGCGACCAACCTCAAGGGGGTCTGCCCCCCTTGAGATCAGGCGTCCTCGTCGATTTCCTCGCCGCGCGAGAACCGGCCGCGGTCCTCGTGCTCGGGGTGGTGGTCGAAGGCTTCCTGCCCGCTCGCGAAGCTCCCTTCGTGATGGTGCTTGTGGGTCTCCTGGCCTTCCGCGAAATCGCCCTGGGTGCTGTCCTCGGGGTGGTGCTCCCGGACCTCCTCGCCCTCGGCGAACTCGCCCTCGTGATGCCGGTGGTCCTCGTCCATCTCGTCCTCCTTGACTTGCGATCACCCCGAGGCTAGCTCGTTCCGACACCTCCCGGCTGCGATACTGAGGTCGTGGCGAACCTCAACACGGAGGTGCTCGTCATCGGCGGCGGCTCGACCGGCGCGGGAGTCGTGCGCGACGCGGCGATGCGGGGCCTCAAGACGACCCTGGTCGAGCGCGGCGACCTGGTGGAGGGCACGACGGGTCGTTTTCACGGCCTCCTCCACTCGGGCGCCCGCTACGCGGTCAAGGACGCGGCGTCGGCGGTGGAATGCATCCGCGAGAACCGAGTCCTCCGACGCATCGCCGCCGATTGCATCGAGGACACCGGCGGCCTGTTCGTCGTCACTCCGTGGGACGATCCCGACTACGGCGACCGGTTCGTCGAGGGCTGCCGCCGCTGCGGGATCCCGGTCGAGGAGGTTCCGGTCTCGGACGCGCTCGCGCATGAGCCTCGACTGAACCCCGGGATCTCGCGCGCGCTCGCGGTCCCGGACGCCGCCATCGACCCGTGGAAGACGGCCTGGGCGTGCGCCCGCTCCGCCGAGGAGCACGGCGCGCGGATCCTCCCGTATCACCGGGTCGTCGGCCTGGACCGGTCGAACGGCGCGGTGCGCGGGGCGAGCGTGCGCAACGAGCGCACCGGCGAGGAGCTTCGAATCCATGCGGACGTCGTCGTCAACGCGACGGGCGCGTGGGCGGGCCGGGTCGCGGCGCTCGCGGGCTGCGAGGTCAAGGTCGTCCCCGGCAGGGGAATCATGATCGCGATGAACCACCGCCTCGTGCACGCGGTGGTGAATCGGTGCAAGCTCCCGGCGGACGGCGACATCCTCGTCCCGATCCGGACGGTGTGCGTGATCGGCACGACAGACACGGGCGTCCCCGACCCCGACCAGCTCGAGATCACGCGCGCCGAGGTCGATCAGATGCTGGACGAAGGCGAGAAGCTCGTGCCCGGCTTCCGCAAGGCACGGGCGCTCCGTGTCTGGGCGGGAGCCCGCCCGCTCTTCCAGGAAACGAAGGCGCCCGCCTCCGACACGCGTGACATCAGCCGCTCGCACACCCTCCTCGATCACGCCAGGCGTGACGGCGTCGAGGGCTTCGTGACGATCACGGGCGGCAAGACGACGACCTTCCGGCTCATGGCGGAGGTGACCGTCGACGCCGTGTGCGAGCACCTTGGGGTCACACGCCCGTGCCGGACGGACGAGGAGCCCCTCCCGGGCTCCGAGGAAGGCCGGCATTACTGGCTCGGCGAGCGCCTCGCCGCGCGGGAACCCGTCCCCCGCTCGGAACAGATCATCTGCGAGTGCGAGCTCGTCACCCGCGAGCGGCTCGAGCACGCGATCGAGCGGCGACGGACGACGAACCTCGACGACATCAGGCGCAGCGTCCGGCTGGGGATGGGGCCGTGCCAGGGCGGCTTCTGCAGCTACCGCGCGACGGGCATCCTCCAGGCGCGCGAGCAGCTCGACGCGCCGACGGCGAACGAGGCTCTGCTCGCCTTCCTCGACGAGCGCTGGAAGGGCGTCCACCCGATTCTCTACGGCGACCAGCTCCGCCAGGCCCGGCTCGACGACTGGATCTTCCAGGGGCTCCTCGACGTCGCCCACCTTCCGTGAGGAGCCGCGACACGATCGTCGTCGGGGCCGGCCTCGCCGGGCTTGCGGCCGCCCTGCGGCTCGTGGAGGAGCGTCAGCGCGTGCTCGTGCTCGCGAGGGGCGTGGGCGCGACGCACCTGGCCCCGCCGACGATCGACGTCGTCGGGTACGTCGACGGGCGAGTCGCGAGCCCGCTGCAGGCGCTTGCCGAGCTCGCCGCGGCGCGCCCCGAGCATCCCTACGCGAGCGTCGGCCCCTCCGGCGTGGACGCGGCCGTTCGCTGGTTCAAGGAGTGCGCCCCGCTTCCGTACGTCGGCGACCTGCGCGAGAACTTCCTCCTGCCGACGCCCGTCGGCGCGGTGAAGCCGTCAGCCGTCGTCCCGGCCGGGATGGCGGCAGGCGACGTGCGCGCTGGAGGCCGCTTCGTCTTCGTCGGCTTCCGCGCGCTCAAGGACTTCTATCCCGCCTACCTCGCCGCCAACCTGGAGCGCTCGCAGCTGCCCGACGCGTCCCTGTCCGCGCGCGCGGTCGAGCTTCCGCTCGGCGGCGAGGCGGACGTCAGCCCGGTCGGACTCGCCCGCCGCTTCGAGGACGCCGACTTCCGCGCGGCGCTCGCGCGCGCGCTCGCGCCGCAGCTCGATCGCGAGGAGCGCGTCGGCTTCCCGGCGGTGCTCGGCCTCTCCGGCGCCGATTGGATTCGCCGTGAGCTCGAGGAGAGGCTCGAGCGCCCCGTCTTCGAGGTTCCGACGCTCCCGCCCTCCGTGCCAGGGATGCGGCTGTACAACGGGCTCGAGGAGCGGCTCCGCCGGATGGGAGTGCGCACGATCGTCGGCAGCCCCGTCATCGGCGCGGAGACGACGGGTCGGCGGGTCGAGGCGGTCGTCGTCCGCAACGCGGCGCGCGAGGTGCGCTACCGGGCGCACACCTTCGTGCTCGCGACCGGCGGCTTCTCGGCCGGCGGCCTGGAGATGGACTCCTTCCGGCGCGTCCGCGAGGTCGTGTTCGACCTTCCGATCGCCGGCGTCCCCCGCGAGGACGAGCCGCTGTTCGGCCGCGACTACCTCGGGCCGCAGCCGCTTGCTCGCGCGGGTGTCGCGGTCGACGAGACGATGCGGCCGGTGGGCGCCGAGGGCAGGGCGGTGTACGAGAACCTCTTCGCGGCCGGCGCGGCGCTCGCGGGCGCCGAGCCGTGGCGGGAGCAGTCCGGCAACGGCGTCAGCCTTGCGACCGGGTATGCCGCCGCGGGAGCAATCCTCGCGGGAGCGACGGCGATGGCAGGAGCGGCGTGAGGTCCGCGAGACGTCCGATGCGCGATCGGGTCGCGACCGTCGGGAGCGTCGCGACGTCCCCGAGACGCGCGGCCGCCGGTCGTCGTCGCC
>JALZFU010000061.1 GCA_030861385.1 Actinomycetota bacterium | reverse complement strand
CTCGAGCTCCGGCTCGTCGAGGAGTCCGGCCGGGAGGTCGAGCTCGGCCTCGACGTAGGCGTCCTCGGCGCCCGGCCCGACGTACCCGGCGTCGCCGCGCGCCCCGAGCAGGAGCCCGATCGCCTGCGCGAAGATCGTCTTCCCCGCGCCCGTCTCTCCCGTGACGGCGTTCAGGCCGGGCGCGAACGTGAGCTCGGCCTCCCGGATGAGCACGAAGTTCTCGATGCGGAGGCGCCTCAGCACCGCGCTATGGGAACACCTCGTGGAGCCGCGCGAAGAACGTCACCTCGGGGAGGAGCGCGAGGCGGCTCCGCTCCTCACCGAGGCCGACGCCGAGCGACTCGTCCGGGTCGAGCTCGGCGATGCGATGGCCGTCGGCCAGCACGGCGATCGGCAGGTCGCGAGTCCGGTTCGTGATCGTGACCGAAAGCCCGCGCGGGACGACGAGGGGCCGCGCGTGGAGCGAATGCGGGGCGATGAACGTGATCGCCATCGCGTCGATCCCCCACATGAGAACGGGGCCGCCGTTCGAGAGGTTGTAGGCGGTCGACCCCTGGGGCGTCGAGCAGATCATCCCGTCGCACGGCTGCGCGCCGAGGTCCTCCCCGCCGATCTCCCAGCCGAGCTGCACCATCCGGCCGAGGCGGCCGCTCGTCGTCACGGCGTCGTTCACCGCGACGTGCGTCGCTTCGGCGAGGTCGATCCGAAGCGTGCAGAGCTCGACGATTCGGTACTCCCCGGCGAAGACGCGCGCGACGGCATGCTCGAGCTGGTCGCCACGCGCGCTCGTCAGGAAGCCGACGCGTCCGAAGTTGACGCCGAAGACGGGCACGCGCGTGCCGAGGAAGGAGCGAAGCGCGCGGAGCATCGTTCCGTCCCCACCGAGGACGACGGCGACGTCCGGGTCGTCGGACACGGACTCGACGAGCTCGACGTGAGCACGGTCGGCCGCGCGCTCGAGGCGCGCTACCGCATCGCCGATCGTCTCCCGCCTCCCGTGGAGGACGAGCGCGGCACGACGCACGGGCTCGCCGGCGCCGGTGCGCATCGTCTCACGCTCCGGCGACGAGGTAGACGAAGGTCTCACGGTTCCCCTTCGGCCCGCGGAGGCCGGCGTCGCAGGTCGCGACGACGCGGCCGCCCCACGACGGCACCTGCTCGACGACGTCTCGCACGGTTCGCTCGCGAACGGCCGGGTCGCGGACGACACCGTTCTTCCCCACCTCGGCGCGGCCTGCCTCGAACTGCGGCTTCACGAGCGCGAGCGCCCGCCAACCGGGGGCGGCGCACGCGAGCGCGGGTGGAAGCGCCTTCGCGAGCCCGATGAACGAGACGTCGCAGACGACGAACGTCGGCGGAAACGGCAGGATGCCGCACTCGAGACGGCGAACGTTCACGCGCTCGAGCACGGTCGTGCGCGGGTCGTCGCGAAGGCGCGGATGGAGCTGACCGTAGCCGACGTCGAGGGCGCAGACGCGTGCGGCGCCCGCCCGGAGCAGGCAGTCGCTGAAACCGCCCGTGGATGCGCCCACGTCCAGGCAGTCCTCCCCGGCGACGTCGATCCCGAGCGTCTCGAGGGCATGGGCGAGCTTCTCGCCGCCGCGCGAGACGAACCGGGGGCCGCCGACGACTTCCACGTCGGCGCCTTCGTCCACCTGCTCGCCCGCCTTCTCGTGGCCGGGCACACGTCCGGCGAGGACGAGCGCCTGCGCCTGAGCGCGACTCTCGGCGAGCCCCCGCTCCACGAGGAGGACGTCGAGGCGCTTCTTCACCCGGGCTAGCTTAGTCGGCCGCCCTGCCGGCTCCCGGGGCGCGCGCGCTTCGGGGCAACGACGTTACAGTCGAGCGATGCGGTTGCTCGTCTGGTGGACGACGAACTTCGCGGCCCTCTGGTCGGCGGCCAAGCTCGTGGACGGGATCGCGTACGGAAGCATCTCGTGGCTCGTCGTCGCGGCGCTCGTCTTCGGCCTCGTGAACCTCGTCGTCCGCCCGATCGTCGTCCTGCTCGCGCTTCCCGCCGTCCTCCTGACGCTCGGGATCGCGCTCCTCTTCGTCAACGCGCTGATGCTGCTCCTGACCGGGGCACTCGTCCCCGACTTCGAGGTCCGCGACTTCTTCTGGGCCGCCGTCCTCGGCGCCGTGATCGTCTGGCTCGTGAACATGCTCCTCCACTGGCTCGTGCCCGAGGAGCCCTCGTGGCGAAAGCGGTGGGTACGCGCGTAGCGGCTTAGGCTCGCCGGTCGCGGATCGTCTCGACGAGCTCGGCGAGCACGGCGGTATCCGCGGGGAGCGCGCCGAGGCGCTCGGAGACGCGCGCCCGCGTCTCGTCGGCGAGCTCGCGCGCGCGCTCGAGCCCGAAGAGGGAGACGTACGTCGCCTTCCCCGTAGCCTCGTCCTTCCCGGGCGTCTTCCCGAGCTCCTCCGTCGTCCCGGTCGCGTCGAGGACGTCGTCGACGATCTGGAAGAGGAGCCCGAGCTCGTCGGCGAAGGCGCGCCACGGAGCACGCTCGCGCTCGTCGACGCCTGTGACGGCGAGCGGCGCCTCGACGCAGGCCGCGAGCAGCCGACCCGTCTTCAGCCGGTGCAGGCGCGCGAGCGCGTCGGCGTCCAGGTCGCCGTCCGTGGTCACGTCGAGGTACTGGCCGCCGATCATCCCGACCGTCGCGTCCGCGACGACGCGGCCGACCTCGGGCGTCGGGTAAGCGAGCGCCAGGCGAAACGCCTCGGTCAGGAGCGCGTCGCCCGCGAGGATTGCCACCCCCTCTCCGAAGCGAACGTGCGCACTCGGCTGTCCGCGGCGAAGCTCGTCGTCGTCGAGCGCGGGGAGGTCGTCGTGGACGAGGCTGAACGTGTGGACGAGCTCGAGCGCGCACGCCGCCGGCAGCAGCTCGTCGGGCTGCCGGCCGAGTGCCTCGCCCGTCGCCAGGCAGAGAACGGGACGGATCCGCTTTCCCCCGCCGAGGAGCGAGTAGCGGAGTGCCGCCTCGAGCTCGCCGAGCTCGGCCGCGAACGGTAGCTCGGCGAGACGCTCCTCGACGAGCCCGCGGAGCTCGTCAGGCGGACGCATTCCCGCCCGAACCCGCCTCGCGCCTCAGCCGCTCGATTTCGGCCTGCACCTCCCGAGCCAGCTCCGCCATCGCGGTCAGCCGCTCCACCGCGTCCTCCGAGTCCTCGCTCCGCTCGAGCTCCGCGAGCGTCGCGTCGAGGCGTGCGAGCAGGTCCTCGAGGTGCCCGCCCGCCTCGCTCTCCGCGCCCGCGGTCACGCCGCTTCCCGGACGATCCGCGCGAGAATGCCGTTCACGAGCCGCGCCGCGTCCTCGGAGGCGTAGCGCTTCGCGAGCCTCACGGCCTCGTCGAGGACCACCTCGATCGGGACCTCGCCGCGGTCGAGCTCGACGAGCGCGACCCGGAGAACGTTCCGCTCGAAGGCGCCGAGCCGGTCGGCCGGCCACGCGATCGAGGCGCCCGTGATCCGTTGATCGAGCGCGGCGGCTCGGGCGGCCGCGTCCTCGGCGAGCTCGCGCGCGTAGGGGTCGACATCCCCCTCGAAGAGCGTGCCGAGCGGCTGTCCGCTCACGTCCCACTGGTAGAGCAGGACGACCGCCGTCCGGCGTGCCTCTCGCCTCGAGGTCATGCGGCCGCGAGCGCGGGGAGCGTCGCGCCGACCTCGCTCAGAAACGCCGTCGTGTAGTCGCCGCGCCCGAACGGCTCGCTCGCGAGGATGTCGAGCGAGAGATCGCGCGTGGTCGGGACGCCGTCGAGCTCGAGCTCGGCGAGCGCTCGCCGCCCGCGCGCGATCGTCGCGGGCCGATCCTCCGCCCACACGATGACCTTTGCGATCAGCGAGTCGTAGAACGGCGGGATCGCGTACCCGTCGTAGACGTGCGTGTCGACCCGGACGCCGGGCCCGAGCGGCGGGCGGAAGCGCTTCACCGTCCCCGGCGCCGGGAGGAACCCCCGCGCCGGATCCTCGGCGTTGATCCGGATCTCGATCGCGTGGCCGCGGAGGTCGGGCCGCTCTTTGCGCGGGAGGGGGTCGCCGGCGGCGATCGCAAGCTGTGCGTGCGCCAGGTCGATCCCGGTGAGGAGCTCGGTCACGGGGTGCTCGACCTGGAGCCGCGTATTCATCTCGATGAAGTAGAAGCCGTCGTCCGGGACGAGCAGGAACTCGATCGTGCCCGCCCCCCGGTAGCGAAGCGCCTCGCAGCCGCGGCGGGCGGCGGCCTCCATCTCGGCCCGAAGCGCGGGCGTCACGGCGGGCGACGGCGCCTCCTCGACGAGCTTCTGGTGTCGCCGCTGGATGGAGCAGTCCCGCTCCGCGAGCGTGAGGACGCCGCCCTCCCCGTCCCCGAGCACCTGGATCTCGACGTGGCGAGCGCCGAGGAGCGCCTTCTCGACGTAGAGGGAACCGTCGGCGAACGCAGCTTCCGCCTCTGCCGCCGCCGTCCGGTAGGCGTCCTCGACATCCTCGGCGAACTCGACGAGGCGCATGCCGCGGCCGCCGCCGCCCGCGGCGGCCTTCAGGAGGAGCGGGTAGCCGATCTCGGCGCCGAGGTCCTCGACCAGGGCGAGCGAGGCGGGCCCGTCCGAGCCGGGGACGAGGGGAAGCCCGGCCGCCGCGACCGTCTGCTTCGCGCGCACCTTGTCCCCCATCGCCTCGATCGTCTCCGGTCGGGGGCCGACGAAGACGAGGTCGTTCTCCTCGCAGGCGCGGGCGAACTCGGCGTTTTCCGCCAAGAAGCCCCAGCCGGGATGGACGGCCTCGCAGCCGGTCGTCGTCCCGGCGGCGACGAGCGAGGGGATGTTGAGGTAGCTGCGCGCGGCCGGAGGCGGCCCGACGTGAACCGCGCGGTCGGCGAGGCGGACATGGAGAGAGTCGCGGTCGGCGGTCGAGTAGAC
>JALZFU010000054.1 GCA_030861385.1 Actinomycetota bacterium | reverse complement strand
GTCTTGACGACGTCGGCGCCGAGCTCGGCGCAGAGCCGGACGTTGCGGAGGAGGTACTCGACCCCGAGCTCGGAGACCGCGTTGAGCGCGCTGTAGGCGCTCGGCCACTCCGCCTCGGCGATGAAGGGCATCCCGAGCTCGTCGCAGGCGGCCCCCACTTCCGCCAGGCGCTCGACCATCTCCCGCTCGGCTTCGCCCGCGAGAGCCACGTAGAGAACGACTGCGTCGGCGCCGAAGCGAAGCGCCTCCTCCACCTCGCCAACCGCCGCGATCGACGGACGATCGCCGGGATTGGCGGAAGCCGAGAGCATGAAGGCGACGGCGGTCGTCTTCCGGAGCTCGTGCGCGACGAGCTTCGCCATCCCGCGACTCAGCATGAGCACGTTCGCTCCGCCTGCGATCGCCTCCCGCGCGCGCTCTCCGATGTCGGCGAGAGGCTCGAGGAAGACCGGCGAGGTCATTCCGTGGTCGAGCGCGCAGATGAGCGCGGTTTGCGTGTCCTCGTCGAGAACCCGCTTGAGCCTGATCGCCTTGCCGAGCGGCGTCACATGCCTCCTCTCACGGGGCGACGACGATCTTCAGCTCCTCGCCGGCCCGCAGGCGCGGAAAGGCGGCGGGCGCCTCCTCGAGTGGGACGACGCGCGTCACGACCGCGCGGAGGTTGCCGACGTTGTCCGCCAGCATCGCGAGCGCCTTCACCTGGTCGCGTCGCCTCGATGCGTACGAGCCGAGGACGGTGACCTCGCGGTAGTGGAGGACGTTGGACGGAAAATCGATCGTGTTCGTGCCCTTCGGCAGCCCGCCGAAGAAGAGCACGCGCCCTCGCGGCGCCGCCAGCTCGAGCGCCTGCTCCTGGGCACGCGCGTTCGAGCAGGCGACGATCACGCGCTCGACCCCGTCCTCCGTCTCGCTCTTCACGAACTCGACCGGGTCTTCCTCCGTGACGTCCACGTAGCGGATGCGCTCGTCGCCGAGGACGGCGCGGGCGAGCTCGAGGCGGCGGACCTCGTGCTCGAACAGGTAGATGACGTCTGCTCCCTCCGCCAGCGCGAGCGCGACGTGAGCCGTTCCGATCGGCCCTGCCCCGACCACGACGACGCGGTCTCCGGGCCCGATCTCGAGGTCCTTGTGCCCGCAGATCGCATCCGAAAGCGGATCGGCGAACGTACCCGCGAAGGCGTCGACGCCGTCCGGGAGCCGGAAGACGTTTTTCAGCGCGACGGCCGGGACGGGAACGAGGTCGGCATAGGCCCCGGGGTAGTCGAACCCCATGAGACCGCCGTTCTGGCACAGGTGCTCGTTACCGTTGCGGCAGAGCCGACAGTCGCCGCAGTGAAGAGTGGAGATCACGTGCACGAGGTCGCCGGGGGAGGCTTCGAGGCGACCATTCGCCTCGGAGCCGACCTCGATCAGCTCGCCGCAGATCTCGTGCCCGAGGATCCACCCGGGGCGGATCCGCCGGTCGCCGTTGTAGAACGCGCGCACGTCGGTGCCGCAGATCCCGCAGGCTTCCACGCGAAGGAGCGCGCCGTCCGGCGGACAGGCCGGATCAGGGACCGTCCCGAGCGTCATCTCGCCCGGGCCTTGCCAGAGCGCGGCCCGCACCTAGCGGCCGGCCTGGTGACGCCCGCCGAGGGTCTTCGCGAGGGCGGATTGCGAGCGTCCCGCGCAGCACGCCTCCCCGCAGCAGTTGAGCCACCGACTCACGAAGTGGAGAGCCGCACGAAGGTGCACGCGGATCGCATGATAATCCTGGAGGATGGCCGCGACGCGTGCGGATGTCGTCGTCGTCGGCGCTGGGCTCTTCGGGACGAGCGTCGCCTTCCAGCTCGCCCGCCGGGGAGCCGGAGAGATCGTCCTCGTCGAGCGGGACGCCCCCGGGGCCGGGGACTCGGGCCTTTCCTTCTCGATGGTGCGCCGCCATTACTCGAACGAGGTGACGGCGCGGCTCGCGATGCGGGGCGTCGACGTCATCCGGCGCTGGGACGAGGAGGTCGGCACGGCGGACTCGGGCTACGTTCGCACGGGGTACCTCCTGATCGCCGACGCCGCCCGGGTCGAGGCGGTGCGCGAGAACGTCGAGCGGCTGCGGGCGTGGGGTCTCGATACCACGTTCGTGTCGCCCGCGGAGATCCTCGCGCTCGAGCCGCAGCTCGCCCCGGAAGGGATCGCTGGCGGCGCCTACGAGCCCGACGGCGGCTTCGCCGACGCCCAGAAGATGACGCTCGCGTGGTTCGCCGCCTGCGTTCGGCTCGGCGTCCGCGTCGAGCTCGGCTGCCGAGTGCGCCGACTCCTCGTCCGCGACGGGCGCGTGACGGGCGTCGAGACCGATGCCGGCGCGATCGCCGCATCCGTCGTCGTGAACGCTGCCGGGGCTTGGGGGCCCGAGTTGGCGCGGACGGTCGGAGTCGACGTCCCCGTCTCTCTCCGGCGTCTGCAGGTCGCGTTCGTCCTCCAGCCGGCGGACCGCGCGCAGGCGAGGTTCACGTTCTCGAGCATGGTGACGAACCTCGTCTTCCGTCCCGACCGGGCTGGGCTGGCGGGTGTCGTCGCCTACCAGCCGGAGGAGCCGCTCCGCTCCCGTGACGAGTGCCGCCGCGAACTCGACCCGGGCTACGAGAAGGCGATTCGGACGGCGCTCCGTGAGCGGCTTCCCGCGTACGTGGACGCCGAGTGGGCGGGTGGTTTCGCCGGCGCCTACGACTACACGCCCGACTGGAATCCACTGCTCGGGTGGGCTCCGGGCACGGAGGGGCTGTACCTTGCTCTCGGCTGGTCGGGGCACGGCTTCAAACTCGCGCCCGCGGTCGGCGAGGTCGTCGCGGATGAGATCCTCGGCCGACCGCCGGCGATCGACGTGAGGCCGCTCGCTCCCGGGCGGTTCGAGCGCGGGGAAGAGTTGCGGCTGGCCTACGGGCCCGGAGCGCGCGCGTGAGCTCCGGCGCCGAGTACGCTGGCCGCGTGCGAGAGCCGACCGCAACGCTCGTTCCGGGTCCGCCGCGGCTGCCCGAGCTGCACGCGAGGGAGTCGCCTCAGAAGAATTTCCTCTGCGGAGCGTTCTGGGGTGCGCTCGTCCTCCAGGCGGCCGGGATCGAGGAGGTCGAGGAGGGGCCCGTCGATCAGGACCTCGTCGCGGTTCTCTCCGGGACGTCGCTTCCGACGGGTGACCCGGCGACGTTCGTGCCCGCGGGAGCGTCCCCGCGCCGGGACTATCGCCTTCACATTCCGACGGCGACCGACGTCGAGCGGTCCGGAACGGCGACCTCGGCGCTCGCGCGCGTGATCGAGGACCTCTCCAGTAAGGCGCTCGCCGTCGTCCCGGTCGCGGGGCCCTGGACGGGCGATACCGTGCTCGACCTCGTGGAAGCGGCCGGCTCGACTGCGCCGGCAAGCGTGCTCGTCGCGAATCTGCGGTCGGGCGCTCTCTGGGGGTCGAGACCACCGGCCGCCACGCTTCTCGCCCATCTGGCCGGAGCCTCGGTGGAACCGCCGCCGCCCGATTGGGACGTCGGGCACTTCGTGACCATCGTGGGATCACTCACGGGAGCGCGTCGGGCGCTCGTGCTCGTCCGCGATACCTACCCGACGCTGGGCTGGGGTGGGTACCACCTCCAGCCGGCGGAAGCGCTCGCCGCTGCTCTTTCGCGCGGGGACGGCCGCGAGGGTGGCGTCCTCTGCGTCTGCGAAGGCGAGGAGGCCCAGGTGCTTCGCAGCCGTCTCGAGGACGCGGCGTACGAGCTCCGTCACTGGGACAACGGAACGCCTGATCCGCTCGCCGAGCGAGCGCCGGCGTACGGCGCTCGTACCGCTTTCGCGACGTCGCCGAAGTCAGAGACCGGCCGGTAGCGGTCCACCAGGGGCAACCGTGCCGAGCGCGCAGGCCGCTATCCTGCCGCCCGATCCCCGGGCTCTACGGGGAGCAGAGCCAGACGGTGGTGCGTTGACGTGCGTGTCGTTTTTGGGGAGGGCGAGGCGACCGCGCGCGGGCGGACGCTCGGGCGCGAGCTCGGCGACGAGATCGCCCGCTCGCTCGCCTTCTACCGCGGGCTCGTGGACGGCGTGCGCCTCGAGACGGTCGCCGAGCCGTACCGGCGCGCGGCCGAGCGCGTCCTCCCCGAGCACCTCGCCATGCTGGAAGGGATGGCGGCGGGCGCCGAGGCCGACTTCTGGGAGCTCTTCGCGGTGAACGCGTGGGAGGAGCTGGAGCCGCGTCCTGCGGCCGTGCCGGCCGACCGCTGCACGACGCTCGTCGTCTCCGGGCCCGGGTACACGCTTCTCGGGCACAACGAGCAGTGGCTCGCGGGCGACGCCGGAAGCGTCGCGCTCGTCGTCGACGCGCCGGTCGGCGGGCCGACGGTCGTCTCGCCGACGATCGCCGCCTGCCTCCCCGCCGTCGGCGTGAACGAGTACGGCACTGCGCAGGGGATCGACTCGTTGACCGCCCGCGACGACGGTGTCGGCGTCCCGCGCGTCCTCGTCTCACGCCATTCACTTGCCGCGGCCCATCCGGACGACGCTCGCCTGCGCGCGACCGTCCCCGGGCGAGCGGGGGGCTACGGGCACGTCTTCGCGTTTCCAGGCGGCGCCGCAATGCGGATCGAGACGACCGCCCGCGACTCGGCCGTCCTCGACGGGCCGGGCGGCCACACGAACCACTACCTCGACGAGCGGCTCGCGACCGTCGGCGACGAGCCCTCGGACGGAAGCTGCGGCCGCTACGAGCGCCTCGAGCAGCTCCTCGCCGCGCGTGACGAGTGGACGCCGGACGACGTCATGGACGTGCTGCGCGACCACGACTCGAGGCCGCAGGCGATCTGCAAGCACGCCGACGACCGCGACCCGGAATCCTCGGCGACGCTCTTCTCGCTAGTCTGCGACGTCGACGGCGGCCGGATGTGGGTGGCGCCGGGGCCGCCGTGCGAGACGGCCTACGAGGAGATCGAGCTCGCGGATGTGGTGTAGCCCGCTCCTCTACGAGCGGCTGACGTGGCCGGAGGTTCGGCGCGCCGCCGACGAGAAGCGCGTCTGCCTGATCCCCGTAGCGACGCTCGAGGACCACGGGCCGCATCTCCCGATCGACACCGACCTGCGGATCACCGCCGAGGTCTGCCTGCGCGCGGCGGAGGCGGCACCCGAGGAGGTCGTTCTCCTTCCGGCGATCCCGCACGGCTACTCGCCGCACCACATGGACTTTCCCGGCGCGATCACGATCGCGTGGGACACGTTCACGCGCTACCTCGTCGACGTCGGGACGTCGCTCGCGCGGCACGGCTTCCGCCGGCTGCTGTTCCTGAACGGGCACGGCTCGAACCAGAACCTCGTCGAGATGGCGGCGAGGCTCGTCGCCGTGGAGCACCCGAACGTGCTCGCCGCGGCGGCGTTCCACACGTCCGGCGCCGAGGCGGCCGAGCTGATCGCGGAGCTACGCGATTCCGACCGGGGCGGGATCGCACACGCGTGCGAGCTCGAGACCTCGATGTATCTCGCGATCGACGAGGATGCTGTCGCGATGGACCGGGCCGTGGACGAGCGCGGGTTCCCGGCCGGCGAGCACTCCTGGATGGACTGGTCGGATGGGCCGCTCAAGATCATGCCCTGGTGGTCGTCGTTCTCGCGGACGGGCGTCCAGGGGGACGCGACCAAGGGGACGGCGGCGAAGGGCCGGGCACTCCTCGACGCCGCCGTCGCCGAATGCGTCTCGTACGTCCGCGAGCTGCTCGCGAAGCCGCTCCCCGAGCGACGTGCGCCCCAGGAGACGCTTCGGTGACGATCCCGATCATCCGCGCCCACGGCTCTCATCGCGAAGCGGGCTGGGTCATCGGGGTCGCGACCGCGGACACGATCCGACGCGCGGCGGCGGACCCGTTCGATGCCGCGCTTGCGCGCGGGTTTCGGGCCGTCACGGTGCAGCACCTGCCGCGCGTCGTCGAGGAGCTCGACGCGGCGGCGGAGGCGGCGGGGGCCGACCCGCTCGGCGTCTTCGCTGCCTCGGTCGAGGAGCTCGCCTCGCCAGCGCTCGCCGGGACCGGGTGCTCCGACCTCGTCGTGACGGGAGCCCGCACGGCCGACGGGCATCTTCTCGTCGCGCACACGAACGACCTCGAGGCGTCGCTCGAGAAGGACGTCGTCGCGGTCGAACGGCACGTGGACGGCGAGCCGACGATCTTCACGCTCGGGGTCGGGCCGTGGCTCAGCGTCGGCTGGAACGGCGCGGGCCTCTCCGTGACCGGGAACGAGCTCACTCCCGCGGACGACCGCGTCGGCATCCCGCGACTCCTCCAGATGCGGGACGTCGTAGCGCGGCGCACGGTGCGCGAGGCGATCGAGTCGATCCTGCACCCGGCGCGCGCCTCGTCCTACAACTGGGTGCTCGCGCACCGAGACGGCGAGGTCGCGAACGTGGAGGGCTCCGCGACGGCGGCCGCCGTCACCGAGCCGGTCGCCGGCGCGCTCGCGCATGCGAACGACTATCGCGATCCGGAGATGCGTCTGTTCGAAGCGAATCGGCGCGCCGCGGACTCGGCGAAGCGGTGCGAGCGGGCGGAGCGCCTCCTCGCCGAGACGGCCGGCGAGCGGCTCACGGTCGACCGCCTCCGCGAGCTCCTCTCCGACCACGTGGGGGCGCCGGACTCGCTCTGCCGCCACGGCGACCACGAGGGCGTGAAAACGGTGTTCTGGTGCATCGCCGACGTCACAGCCGGGACGGTCGTCTACGGCCGCGGCAACCCCTGCGAGTCCGACGCGGAGACGTACGCGTTCGCGGCGTGAGCGCGACCCTGTTCGCGGAGCCGCTTCCCGAGGGCGGAACGATCGGCGTCGCCGCGCTTGCGAGCCCCTGGGAGAACCGCTCCGAGCTCCTCCGCGGCGTCGAGTGGTGGGAGTCGCAGGGGTACCGCGTCAAGCTCGGGGAGCACGTGAACGGCCGCGACGACTACGTCGCGGGCGATGCCCGGGGGCGCGCCGAGGACCTCGTCGCCCTCTTCGCCGACCCTGACGTCGACGTCGTGCAAGCGCTCCAGGGCGGCTACGGCTCGGCGCAGACGATTCCGTTCCTCGACTTCCAGTCGATCCGCGACAACCCGAAGCCGTTCCTCGGCTTCTCGGACATCACGGCCCTTCACGTTGCGATTCGGCAGCGAACGGGCCTCGCCACCTTCTACGCGCCGGGCCTCGTGGGCATGGGCGACAAGGAGACGAGCAAGTTCACCCGCGAGCGGCTCCTCTCGGTGCTTCGCGGCGAAACGACGGGCGAGGTCCCGCGCGACCCGGACGACCCCTTCGTGCGTGCCATCCGAGGCGGTCGGGTGACGGCGCCGCTCGTCGGTGGGTGCCTCTGGCTGCTCCTCCAGACGATGGGGACCCCGTGGGAGATCGAGCTGGACGGCTCCATCTTCTTCTTCGAGGACGTCGATGCTCCCCCCTGGTACGTCGACGGCATGCTGAACCAGCTTCACCAGGCGGGCAAACTGGAACGGGTCGTCGGCGTCGTAGTCGGGGAGATGGACAAGTGCGACTGGCGCGAGACGCGCCCCGAGTGGCCGAGAACGAAGTCGCTCGAGGACGTCCTCGAGGAGCATCTGGAACCACTCGGCGTTCCCGTGGTATACAAGCTGCCCTTGGGACACGGGAAGCATCTCGCCGCGTTGCCCCTCGGCGTGACTGCGACGCTCGACGCCGACGCGCGAACTCTCACGATCGACGAACCGGCCCTCCGCGCGCGGGCCGACACGTCTCGGGACAAAGGAGGAAAAACATGAGGCGACCGCTGGTCGTGCTCGGGGTCTTACTCGCCGTCGCTCTCGCGCTCACGGGCTGCGGCGGGTCGTCGGAAGGCGGGGGGAGCGAAGGAAAGGTCGTCAAGGGCGGGATCCTCCGCGTCGGAACGATCAACTACATCGACTCGCTGAACCCGTTCAACTACATCGAGTCGCAGTCCTACAACGCGTTCATCATGATCTTCCCGCAGCTCGTCCAGTACGACTACGTCGACGGGAAGTACAAGTTCGAGGGCGACTGGGCGAAGTCGTGGCAGACCTCGTCCGACGGGAAGACGTGGACGTTCCACCTTCGCTCGGGCGCCAAGTGGTCCGATGGCAAGCCGATCACGGCCGACGACGCGGCTTGGACGATCAACACGACCGTCAAGTTCGCGAGCGGGCCGACCGCGGTGGCGGCGTCGGCGCTCGCGCACGTGGCGAAAGCGGAGGCGCCGGACGACGCGACGCTCCTCATCCACTACGAGGAGCCGGTCGGGAACGTCCTCGCGCAGCTCGAGCAGTTCTTCGTCATGCCACGGCACGTCTGGGAGAAGTACGCGGCCGGGAAAGGCAAGGAGCTGAAGACGTACCACCCCGAGCAGCATCTGCCGATGGTCACCGGCGGCGCCTACACGATCAAGAAGTACGAGAAGAAGGGCACGACCGTGTTCGTGCGCGACCCGAACTTCTGGGGCCCGAAGTCGAACGCCGACGCCGTCGCGCTCACGTACTACACGAACGCCGACGCGATGATCTCGGACCTCCGTCAGAACCAGCTCGACTGGGTCGACGAGGTCCCGTTCAGCGCCGTTAGGGCGGTGAAGAAGGACGCGAGCCTCGTCGTGCAGACCGTCCCGGGCGCCGAGACGACGAACATCACCTGGAACTCCAACCCGCGCAAGCCGAAGAATCGCGAGCTTCTCGACCCGCAGGTGAAGAAGGCACTCTCGATGTGCGTCGACCGCGACAAGATCATCGACGTCGTCTTCAGCGGCTACGCCGAGAAGGTCGAGAGCATCGTCGGGCACATCTCGCCGCTCGAGAACCCGAACCTCGGGCCGCTCGAGTACGACTGCGACGCTGGGAACCAGATGCTCGACCAGCTCGGCTACAAGAGGGGCTCGGACGGGACGCGCATCGCTCCCGCCAAGGGCGGCCAGCCGGCGCACAAGATGCAGTACGAGATCATCATCCCGACGTCGCTGAACTTCAACGGCGACCGCGAGTTTCAGATCGTGCAGGAGGGGTTCGCGAAGGCGGGCGTGAAGGTGACCGAGAAGAGCGGCGGCGACTCGAGCGCCTCCTATGCGCTCGAGACGGGCGACAATTGCGACGCGGCGAAGTCGACCGGCTACGAGACGTTCGACATTGCGATGTGGGACTGGGTGGGCTACATCGACCCCGACTTCATGCTCTCGGTCGTCACGAAGGACCAGTGGTGCTCCTGGAGCGACACGGGCTGGGACAACCCCGCCTACGACAAGCTCTACGAGGAGCAGGGAACGACCGTCGACCCGGAGAAGCGGAAGCAGATCGTCTGGCAGATGCAGGAGATCGTGTACGACAACTTCCTCTACACGCAGCTCGTCGAGCCTGACACGATCGACGCGCACCACAAGGGCTGGGACGGCTTCCTGACCGCTCTGAACGCCTACTCGAAGCGGTACTACACGAACCCCCACAAGACGGGCTAGGAGGAGCGGGACGAGCCAAGCGAGAGGCTAGGGCGTGCGGGGGTTCGACTACCTCGCGAAGCGGGTTGCGTTCGCGCTCGTGACGGTGGTCGCCGCGATCACGCTCAACTTCATCCTGTTTCGCGCCGTTCCGGGCGACGCGATCCAGGCGCTTCGGTGCCGTGCCTGCACCGTTCAGTTCAAGGAAGCGCTGCGGAAGGAGCTCGGGCTCGACCAGTCGAAATGGGTGCAGTACAGGCGCTATCTCGGCGAGCTCGCGCACGGGAATCTCGGCCGCTCGCTTCGAACTGAGAAGCCGGTCTCCGGCGAGCTTTGGGAACCGATCAAGAACACGGTCCCGATGGTCGCGCTCGGATACGTCTTCTCGGTCATCTTCGGGACGATCGTGGGAGTGATCTCCGCCTGGCGGAGGGGCACCGCCGTCGACAAGGCCGGGCTCTGGACCGGGCTCGGGTTCTACTCGATGCCGCCGCAGTGGCTCGGCCTGATGCTCGTCCTCTTCGTCGCGAGCGCGATCGGTCTGCCGACGTCGGGGATCAAAGATCCGACGCTCGGGCTCCTCGGCGACGCTTCCACCGTCTCGGTCGTGATCGATCGCCTCCGTCACATGGTCTTGCCCTCGCTCACGATCGGCCTCGTCCTCTACGGCGAGTACGCGCTGATCGTGCGGTCGGCGATGCTCGAGACGCTCGGCGAGGATTACGTTCTGACGGCGCGCGCGAAGGGCCTCTCGACGTGGGCGACGATCTGGCGGCACGGCTTCCGAAACGCCCTGCTCCCGATCGTGACGCTGGTCGCGCTCTCGCTCGGGTACATCATCGGCGGCTTCATCACGGTCGAGTACGTGTTCTCGTATCCCGGCGTCGGCCTCGCGATCGTCGAGGCAATCGACCAGCGGGACTACCCGATCCTCCAGGGCGCATTCCTGCTTCTCGCCCTCTCCGTCATCGTCTTCAACCTCGTCGCCGACCTCCTCTACTTCAAGCTCGACCCCCGGGTTACCACGTGACCGTCGCGATCGAGGCGGCGAACGCGCCCGAAGGCCCGGCCGACGTTCGGCCGGGCCTCCTCCGGTCGAAGGTCCTCCGGCAGCCGCAGACGATCGTCGGCCTCGGCGTTCTCGCCGTCTTCGTCCTCGTCGCGGTCCTCTCACCGGTGCTCCTCTCGCAGGACCCGAAGACGAAAGTGGGGCCCGTCTTCCAATCGCCGAGCGGGGCGCATTTGCTCGGAACGGACGGCGGCGGCGCGGACATGGTGTCGCTCCTCGTTGCCGGGGCCCGCGTCTCGCTCATCGTCGGGTTCGCGGCTGCGGTCGTCTCCGCGTTGATCGGCGGGTCGATCGGGCTCCTGTCGGGGTTCTTCGGCGGGAAGACCGACACGATCCTCATGCGGATCACCGACTACTTCATCGTCATCCCCGACGTTCCGCTCATGATCGTCGCCGCCGCGCTCTTCGGGCGGAGCCTCACGAACATCATCCTCATCATCGGCGTCATCTACTGGACGACGACCGCGCGACTCATCCGCGCGCAGGTGAAGAGCGTGCGCGAGCGCGTCTACGTCCGCCGAGCGCGCGCGCTCGGGGCCGGCAACTTGCGCTTGATCGGAAAGCACGTCCTGCCGCAGGTCGCGCCGCTTCTGATCGCGAATACGGTGCTCCTCGTCGCCTACGCGATCTTCGCCGAGACGTTCATCACCTTCCTCGGCCTCGGCGACCCGAGCGTCATCTCGTGGGGTCGCCTGATCCAGAACGCGTTCATCGACGACGCGCTCCTGAACGACGCCTGGTGGGCGATCGTTCCGCCGGGCGTCTGCGTCACGGTCGTGATTCTCGCGTGCACGATGACCGGTCAGTCGATGGAGGACGCGCTCAACCCGCGGCTCGGCGTCGGCCACCTCTCCGTCCGGCGCTTCCGCGTCCGGCCGCTCGGGTCACGGTCCGAATGAGCGCGCTTCTCGAGGTCTCCGATCTCAACGTCTGGTTCGACCTCGACGGACGCGCGGAGGTGCACGCCGTCCGCGGCGTCGACTTCACCGTCGACGAAGGCGAGCGGTTCGCGCTCGTCGGGGAGTCCGGGTGCGGGAAGACGACGGCGATTCTCGCGCTCATGGGCCTGCTGCCGCCGAACGCGAGCGTCGCCGGCCGTGTCCTCCTCGACGGCGAAGACGTCCTCGCGCACGGGGAGGAGAGCGCGAGGCCGCACCGCTGGAACGACCTGGCGATGGTCTTCCAGGGCGCGATGAACGCCTTCAACCCGGTGCGGAGGATCGGCGAGCAGATCGCCGAGCCGATGGAACTGCACGGGATCGCGGAGGGGAGCGCGGCGATGAGACGCGTCGAGGTGCTCCTCGAGACGGTCGGCATCCCCGCCGCGCGCGCCTCCCGCTACCCGCACGAGTTCTCGGGCGGCATGCGTCAGCGAGCCGCGATCGCGATGGCGCTCGCGTGCTCGCCGAGGGTGCTCCTCGCCGACGAGCCGACTACTGCGCTCGACGTGATGGTGCAGGCGCAGATCCTCGAGCTCCTCCACCGCCTGACGGAGGACCTCGGCCTCGCACTCGTGCTCGTGACGCACGACCTGCCCGTGGTCGCCCAGCTCTGCGAGCGCGCGGCCGTCATGTACGCGGGCGAGATCGTGGAGAGCGGGACGACCGACGCGCTCTACCACGACCCCCGCCATCCGTACACGCGCCTCCTCTTCGCGGCGACGCCGGACGTCGAAGGCGAGCGCGACGTGGCGTCGATCCCGGGCGCGCCCCCGAGGCTCGACCGACCGATCCCGGGTTGCCCGTTCGCGCCGCGCTGCGATCGCGCGTTCGAGCCGTGTGAGCCGATGAAGCCGCGCCGGCTCGAGGTCGCGCCCGGCCATGTCGCCGCCTGCCATCTGAACGACCCGGCGCTCGCGAAGGCGTCGTGAGCGGCCTCGACGGAAAGCCGCCTCTCCTCGAGGTCGAGGACCTCGTCGTCCACTATCCGGTCGCGCGCGGGATCGTCGGCACGCTCGCCCGGCGGCCGAAGCACGTCGTCCACGCCGTCGACGGCGTCTCGTTCTCACTCTCGGAAGGCGAGATGCTGGCCCTCGTCGGCGAGTCCGGCTGCGGCAAGACGACGACCGCCCAGACCCTGATGCGAATGGTCGAACCCGTCTCGGGGAGGGTCCGATTCCGCGGCACCGACATCCTCGCGCTCTCGTCGCGCGCGATGCGGGCGGTCAGGCGGAGGATGCAGATCATCTTCCAGGATCCGTACGAGTCGCTCGACCCCCGCTTCCGCGTTCGCGCGACGGTCGAGGAGCCGCTCCAGGTGCACGGGCTCGCCGGCTCGGGCGAGGAGCGGCGGATGCTCGTCCACGACGCGCTCGTCCGGGCCGGCCTCACGCCGCCGGAGCTCTTCGTCGACCGCTACCCCCACCAGCTCTCGGGTGGCCAGCGCCAGCGCGTCGCGATCGCGGCGAGCCTCGTCCTCGGCCCTGAACTACTGATCGCGGACGAGCCGGTCTCCATGCTCGACGTCTCCGTCCGTGCGGGCGTCCTCCGCCTCCTCGACTCACTCCGGCACGACGGGCTCGGGATCCTCATGATCACGCACGACCTCTCGACCGCCGCCCACTTCGCCGACCGGATCGCGGTCATGTACCTCGGGCGGATCGTCGAGGAGGGGCCGGCGCGCGAGGTGGTCAAGAACCCCCAGCACCCGTACACCCGCGCGCTCCTCTCCGTCGTGCCGAAGCCCGACCCGCGCGACCGCTCCCGCCCGGAGGTCCTCGCCGGCGAGACGCCGGACGCGGTTCGCATTCCGTCCGGGTGCCGCTTCCACCCGCGCTGCCCGATCATGGTCGACGACTGCAGGCGGATCGACCCTCTCCTGACGCCGCCGGCCGCGGCGACGACACGGGCTCACGTCGCCGCTTGCATTCGCTCGGAGCACACGGACCTCGCCGAGCTCTCGAGAGCGCCGGCCGCTACACGAGGTCTCGCGGCGCGCTGAAGCGGCGCGTCCGCTCCCAGACGCGCTCGTCTCCCGCGTACGTGACGACCGTATTCTCGACGTGGAACGCCTCGGCGTCGGCTGTCATCTCGCTCTCCGTCTCGACCCGCGTTCGCCAGCCGTCTCGCGCGATCTCGATCCGCTCGCTCACGTGCACTCGCGCCGAGAGCGGATCCCCCTCGGCCACGCGGAACGTCTGGCTGGCCTCGTCCTCGAGCTCGACTCCGTTCGGGAGACGCCGCCGGCCGTCGCCGTACGCGTACGTGAGGACCGCCTCGCCGCTTGCGACGTCGAGCTCGACGGTTCGCCGTGCGAACCCGTCCGAGAGGCGCTCGAGCTCGAG
>JALZFU010000064.1 GCA_030861385.1 Actinomycetota bacterium | reverse complement strand
CCCGACGCCTCGACGTCGGCGATCGTCTCCTCCGCGACGCGGCGCTGCTCCTCGTCGAGGTAGAAGATCGCCGAGCGGTAGCTCGTCCCGACGTCGTTGCCCTGACGGTTCAGCGTCGTCGGGTCGTGGATCTGGAAGAAGAACTCGAGCAGGTCGCGGTAGGAGGTCTGCTCGGGGTCGAAGATGATCTCGATCGCCTCCGCGTGCGTCCCGTGGTTTCGGTACGTCGCGTTCGGGACGTCGCCGCCCGCGTAGCCGACCCTCGTCGAGAGGACGCCCGGCCGCTTCCGGACGAGGTCCTGCATGCCCCAGAAGCACCCTCCGGCAAGAACCGCTTTCTCCGAGCCATTGAGCGACGCCGCCCCCGTTACGTTCATGGTTGCTCCTTTCGTGTCTTGCGTGAGTTGGCTAGGTGATTCTGCCGGTACGACCGCCGGCTGCGGCGGCTCGTGCATACGCCGCGTCCTGGGGACGAGGATCCACTCGGGGTCGTCGGGTCCGCCGCGGCCGAAGAGGCCCTCCGACGCCTTCGCGAGCCGAAAGACGTTCTCGCCCGTCAGGTCGAGCACGTTCGCCGCCGCCTTCCAGAGCCCCCACAGAAGAAGCGCGACGAGCGAAACGAGGAGAGCGAACGCCCCCACGAATGGCAGCAAGCTCACCGCGACGAGCGCTGCCAGGACGATCACGACCGGAACGAGCGTCACCACGATGCGACCGCCTTCCGCGTCTCTTGGGAAGGAGCGTCGTGCAGCGGCGGATCCTTCGCCTCCGTCGAATGCCCCGGTCGACCCACTGGTGTCGCTTGACCTCTCGGCGGACGGCCGAGGACGAACGACGTCCCGGGCCACCAGCTCGAGCGCAGGCCGTCCTCGTCCCAGCCCGCCGTGAAGGCGCCCGTCTCGTACGCGCTCTGGAGAAACTCGAGCAGCGTCGCATGCGGGTCGGGCACATTTCGGACCTCGTCGTAGGCGAGCAATGCGAGATGGCTCGAGCCGGACGGCTGCCACGTCGCCGCTTCCGGACGGAGACGCCGCTCCGAAAGACCCGGTGGCTCGGGGGCGGTGTACGAGTAGAACGCGGGCTCGCGCACCTTCGCGTCGCCCGGCCAGAAGCCGAAGCTGATCAACTCGTGCGAGTAGGCCTCACGCGTGACACGGTCGGCCGTCGAAACGTCCGGCACGCGCCTACCGGAGAAACGGGTGAGGGCAAGGTCGAAGCTGTGCCAGAAGAAGTGGACGGGGCTCGTCTTCCCCGAGAACCAACCTCCGAATTCGGCGAATGTCGCGTCGATCCAGCGCAGCGCGTGCCAGAAGCGCTCAACCGCCGCACGGTCGTACGACGATCGTTCGCTGTCTTCGGCAAACGGCGGTGCGCCTGGCGTCTTATAGGGCTCGGCCTTGATCGCCACGTCGAGTTCGAGCGCCGTAAGGAGTCCGAAGAAGCGTTCGTAGAAGCGTGCGACCGAAAGGCCCTCGACGAGCGGGAAGGACTCGACGTCTCCGCGGGTCGTTCGCACGACGAGCCGGTGGTCGATGAAGTCGAACGCGACCTCGAAGTCGTTCGGCGTGGCGGGAAGCCGGCGCGTCGTGAGACCGCGCGCATCGACGTAGAGGGTGACGTGCCACCAGTGATTCTGCGGCGGCGCCACCGCCATCCGCACCTTGCCGACGATCTGCGTCCAGAGCCGCAGCGTGTCCTTCGTCGGCTCCCAGCGCTCGAGCCCGAGGTCCGGCAGCTCGTTCATCGCACACCTCCAACGAGGGCGGTCGCGCCGAATCGCTGCGGCGTCGGACGGCGCACATGGAAGGTGTGGGCGCCGGGCGCTGCGCCGATCAACGCCGCGTAGCGGGCGAGCCGGTGCACGTTCCCAGTCGCGCTGTAGTAGACGACCGCGATGCGCGCCGCCCGCGTCATCCCGAAGGCGCCGGCCGCGGCGGGCGACGGGCCTCGAGCGCCCGTGCGAGGTCCGTGATCGAGAGGAGGCCCTCGAGATAGCCGTTGTCGACGACGAGGCCCCGGTTCGCGCCAGGCCGCGACGACAGGTCGGCCAGCGCATCGACGGCGCGCGTGCTCTCGGCGAGGAGCGGGACCTGGTCGAGCGGGATCATCAAGTCCCCAACTCGCCGCTCGTCCCAGTCGGAGCGAGGGACGGCGGCGACGGTGCTGAAAGGGAGGAGCCCGATCGGACGGCCGCTTCGGTCGATCACGGGATACGTCGTGAACCTACGAGACTGGACGATCTCGTCCATGAAGCGGCCGACGGTGAGGTCCGGATCGACGGTAACCGGATCGCGCGCCATCAGATCGCGGACGCGGAGCCCTGCGAGTGCCTGGTCGGTCGCGACGTAACGCGCCTCGGCCGTCGCCGCCTGGAGCAGGAACCACCCGATGAACACGAGCCACGCCCCGCTGAACGAGCCTTCGACGACGAACATGAGGACGCCGAGCGCGATGAACAGGTAGCCGAACCCTCTGCCGACCTCGGCCGCGACGCGTGTCGCCCAGCCGAGATCGCCTCTCGCCCTCCAGAGCGCTGCACGCAAGACGCGCCCGCCGTCCAGCGGCAGCGCTGGAATCAGGTTGAAGACGAGCAAGGACAAGTTGATGTAGCCGAGCCAGGCGGCGACGCCGTCGGCCGCGCTCGGCAGGCCTGCGAGCGCAAGCAACAGGAAGCCGCCGCTGAGAACGACCGTGACGAGCGGACCTGCGATC
>JALZFU010000022.1 GCA_030861385.1 Actinomycetota bacterium | reverse complement strand
CTGGCGCGCGGTCCGGCGGGCGAAGAGCCCGAGGCGCCCCGTACCAGCGCGCCTCCTCGAGAGCTGAGCGCGCGGCGTACGGGCCGACCGTCGCGTTTGCGTCCGTCGCACCATCTCAGTTACCGTCGTCGTGGAGCCCGTCTGTCCGGGATGGGATCTCCCGTATTGGGGCGAACATGCAGTCGAGGACGGACGTCGATGATGGTGAGCGCGCAAGCGCCGAGCGCCGAGCCTTCGGTCGCCGCGGCTTCCCGCGCGCTGCAAGCGAGCGGCGCCGCGTGGGTGCTGCTCGGGGGCTTCACCGCGCCGGAAGGTGACGCCCGCGATCTGAGTGTCCTCATCGAGGCCGGGGCGCAAAGGGCGGTCGACGCCGCGCTGCTCGATCGTGGCTACCTGTGTGTGGGCGCGCGCGCCGCCGGCCGGCAGCGGCTGTACGTCGCCTACGACGTCGAGCAGGATAGGTGGACGAGGGTCCGGTGCGTCACCGGCATCGCGTTCGGCGCGGCGCAGGAACTGCCCGCCGATGTCGTCGCCGCGCTCCTGGCGCGACGTGAGCTCGACGGCGGCGTCGCGGCCCTCGCGCCCGCCGACGCGTTCTGGCACGCGCTGCTGCGCGTTCTGCTCGACGGCGAGCTTCGTCGGTCCGATGAGAAAGACCGCGTCCACGATTGGATGGCGAGCGCCCGTGACGCGAGCCCGCTGGCCGCGTTCGTCGACTCGCTCGAGGCCGGCGCGGCGACCCGCTTGATCGCGGCGGTCGAATCCAGCGACTGGGCGTCGGCGGAGCAGATCGCACAGAGGCTCCGCGCCCGCTGGCGCCGTCTTGGCGGTCGACGTTTCTCGGCGCGCCGCCTGGGCGGGCTGGCAACGCGCGCGGTGGCGGCGCAGCCGGCGAGTCGGGGTCTAAGCCTGGCGATCCTCGGACCGGACGGTGCCGGCAAGACGACGCTGGCGGAAGCGCTGGTGGGCGGACTGCCGTTGCCCGTGCGCTACGTCTATCTGGGGATGTGGCAGCGCAAGCGGTGGAGGGAGCACCTGCGGCACATCATCGGTGCCGACCTCTTGGTGGTGATCGCGACGCTGTGTTTCAAGACGGGTCTCATCGCCTACCACCGCCGCCTCGGACGCGTCGTCGTGCTCGACCGCTTCACGTATGACGCTGACCTTCCGTCGAGCAGCGCGGGCTGGAAGGCGCGCGTCAGCAGGCGGCTGGTCATGAGCACGTGTCCCGATCCAGATCTGATCGTGCTGTTGGACGCGCCGGCCGAGGTGATGTTCGCCCGGAAGGGAGAGCACACGCTCGAGAAGCTCGAAGAGCTGCGGGACGGCTACCTCAGCCTGGCCCAGAAGTACCGGCAGCTCACCGTCGTCGATGCCACGCGGCCGCGCGAGGAGGTGCGCCGTCAGGTGACGGCGCTGCTTTGGGCGCGGCTCCGCACGACCGCGAGCGCCGGCCGCGCCGCGCCCCCTCGCTCACTAGCGTGAGCCGCGCCGCCGACGCATGCTTTCTGCCGACACCCGGTTTCATGCGCTGCTCCATGCCCCCTTGGCCGCCGCCCTTGTCGTCGTCGCCGTCGTCACGGCATCCGTTGTGACGTCGCGCCATCGCTGGATCTGACCAACACCATGCCGACGCTCGCCCGAGTTCCGGTGCTTCGGCTGCTCCCGCGATCAGCAGGGGGAACGGGAGCAGCAACGTGACCGTCTCGGCACCACCGATCCCGCTTGCCACCTGGCGCGAGCTCGACTGGCGCATGCTGCTTCCGGTAGGCGACCTCGGCCGCGTGCTCTACGTCGGCGATTCGTCCGAACTCGTCCTGCGCGCGCTCGAGCGAGCGAGCGCGGAGGTGCGCGTGGTGTCCCTCGCCGCGTTCCGCAGCACCTCCGATGCGAGCGAAGCAGACGTCGTCATCGTCGCCTCCCCGCGAGCGATCCGGGCGCCCGACCTGCGGCGGCTGTTCTGCGCCGTGCGTCCGGGCGCGTGGCTCGTCCTGCAGGTGCACGCCCGCGGCTCTCTCACCGCGGGGACGTGGTGCCGGCGAGCGCAACGCGCTGGATTCACCGCCGTATCGGCGCAGTGGCACGCACCGAGCTTCCGCGACTGCAGGTACATCGTGCCGCTTGCCAACCGGACCTCGATCCGCGTCGTCCTAGGCCGCTACCACGACGTCCGCTTCGGTCTGGCGAAGTCGATCGGCGCCCGCGCCCTGCTCGCGGTCGGCGCGATCGGCCTCATCGCCAGGGATGCGACCATCCTCGTCCAGCGCCCCGCCTCATGACCCTCGTCGACGCCTTCCTGCGCGAGCAGCGCGACCGGCTCGGCGTGGAGGGGCTGGACGGTGAGGACTCGTGGTCGACGGTGCTCTACACCCCCCGGTTCCGGTCGTCGCGACACGTCATCGCGCTCGTTCACGCCGGTGCCGGCGGAGAGCTGAAGCTCGTCGTCAAGCTGCCGCGCAGGCCGGGCGACGAGAGCGGGATCCGCAAGGAGGCCGCGTCACTTCGACTGCTCGAGGCGCTGGCGCCCGACGCGGCCGAACGTGCGCCGCGCGTCCTCGCGCTCACGCGGTTCGGTGGCCAGGCGCTGCTTGCCGAGACCGCAGTCAACGGGCGGCTGCTCGCGCATGGGCTCGTTCGCGCGGACGCGGAGCGTGCGGTCCGGCAGGGGGTCGCGCTGGTGCGGACGCTTCCGACCACCGCGGTGCCGGGCGAGGACGGGGGCTGGTTCGAGCGCCTGCTCGAAGAGCCGATGGCTCGTGCCGTCAACGCCGCCGGCGGCTGGCTCCCGCTGCGCTCGCTCGTCGAGCGCAGCACAGCGCTTCTCGCGCCGCTTCCGGAGGCGTCGTTCCCCCTGGTCTTCGAGCACGGCGATCTCGCCCATCCCAATCTCGTGCTCAAACCGGACGGAATGGTCGCGGCGATCGACTGGGAGCGCTCGGAGGATCGGGGCCTGCCGCTGCTCGACATGTCGTTCCTGCTCCAGTACCTGGCGGAGGCGCGTACCGGCATCTCCGACAACGTCGGCCGCTGTCACGTCTTCGACGGCGCATTTCTAGGCCCTCGCGGCTGGGCCAGGCAGATCCTGTTCGACGAGCTCGACCGCCTGGGCATCGCGCGCGACCTCCTGGCCCCGCTGGTGCTCGCGGCGTGGATCCGGTCGTCGACGAGCCTGCTCGGGCGTCTGTGGGGTGAAGCCGGCACGGGCGACGACGGCGCCGCGCCGGCGGACGGAGCAGCGGTCGCGGCCTCGTTCGCACAGGACCGTGACTTCGCGCTGTGGCGGCACGTCGCCACGCGGATGTCGGAGCTCGCGGCCGCGTAGGACGCCGTACCGGTAGACGGCGAGGGGGACCGCGAGTGCTCGTGACGGCGCCACTTATGCGCGGCACGGCGATCTCGGTGTGTCGCGAGCGGCGCCTACTCTGCCGGCGGCGCCTTCGACGACCCAGATGTGGTCGCCGTCCTGATCGCGCGGAGAGAACATCAGCGGCACGCCTGGGCGTGCGCTGAGTTCCGCGTCGACGTTGTCCGGGACGAGCAACAGACGACCGCCTGCCCGCAAGGTGGGATGGCGTTGTGCCTTCGGTGACGAGATGGTCGGCCGGCGTCGAAGGGCCGGGGAGGCCGTGTCCGAGGACCGGCTTCGACTGCTGCGTAAGCGGCACGTCCTGCTTCACGCGTGCGCCTTCCGCTAACGCGACCGCGGGACGTTGGTGGCGGGTTGGCAGAACGGCGGCAAGACCGAGATGCTGCTGGCCTTCATGGCTGTCGGCGCCGAATACGTCGACCATTCTCACCGAGGACGGGAACGAGGATGTACGGCGTGCCCGAAATTCTGCAGGTGCGGGATTGACACCTAAAATCCAGTTCGGCTGAGGGGAATTGTTCGAGGTAGCAGCGCCGTTGTACGGTGCCTAACACGGGCGCGTATCGAATCGAGTGCGCCAATTCCGATTTCGAAGTTGACGCGAACCGCGCAGGAACCGACGTCCGAGCACCGGCTCTCCGCGATCGTCGCATTCCTCGCCCGGTCGGGAGGGAATGTTGCATCGGCGCGATCGAAACGGCGCCACGTCAGCTCCTCGTCCTCGCAGCGGCCCCCGACCGGCCTCGAAACCGTCCTGACCGGCGAGGGCTTCGTCGCGGTTCACGACGGCGAGGTGCTGTATGTCGCCTACAAGGCCGCTGAAGATGCGTGGACGTTCGTTCGCGTGCTGCCGGATTTCGGACTGTTGGCGAGCGCGGAGGCGACCGACGCGGCAATCGCGCGCGAGCGCGCCGGAGGCGTGCGCGTCCTCTCTCGCGCGGGTGTCTTCTGGTACTTCGCGGCGAAGCGTCCCCGATCGACCCCGCGCGTCATACCTGCGGCTCGCCGCGGGCGAGAGGGGCTTCACCGTCGTCGACGCAGCAACCCGCCGAGGACGTCCGGCGTGAAGCGACTGCCGTCGTCTGGGGGCGGCTGGCGACGACCGGCGGCGTAGGAGCCTTGCGGGCGCGGCGATAGTGCGGACGGTCGACACGACGGATTCTCGGAGTTACGAAGTCGCCGTCGAGGGTGGCGCGACGGGAGTCATCACGCGCCATATTCGCGGCTCGACGCTGATGCTGATCGGCCGCGTTCTCGCGATGGCGGTCGCATTCCTGACCCAGATCATCGTCGTTCGGCATCTCACGAAGAGTGACTACGGCGTCTTTGCATACGCGTTCTCTGCGGCCTTGCTCCTCCAGTCGGTGCTCGCGCTCGGTGTGGATCGCGCCGACACGCGGTTCCTGGCCGAGTACGAGCATCGGCGCGACCACGCGCGCCTACTGGGGGTGATCGTCCTGGAGGCCGCCGTCGTCCTCGTACTCGGTGCGGTCTCCGTCGGCGTCGTGTGGGTCTTTCGCGACGCGCTCGGAGGGCCGGCCGGACACGCGCACGTGGGTCGCGACGTGCTCGTGATCATGATCGCACTCGCTCCGATCCAGGCGCTCGACGTACTCGTCGTCAACGTCTTCGCGGTCTTCGCAAGCCCGTGGTCCGTCTTCTTTCGGAGATTCGTACTGGCGCCGGCCCTCCGACTGCTCGTAGCGGTGGCGCTCGTCATCACCGGCAGCGGTCCGACTTTCCTCGCGGCCGGATACCTCCTTGCGGGAATCGTCGGCGTCGGCGTGTACCTCGTACTCCTGGTTCGCCTCCTTCGCCAGAGGGGATTCCTCCCCCGGCGGTCGTTGCCGACAGTGACGCTTCCCGTGCGCGAGCTGCTCTCGTTCAGCCTTCCGCTGCTGTTCACGAACCTCGTGGCGGTCGCGGCTACGGAGCTCGCTCCGGTGGTGCTGGGCCGTTTTCGCGAAGCGTCGGACGTTGCGGCGCTCCGTGCGGTGCAACCCTTCGCCGCCCTCAACCTCGTCGTGATGCTCAGTTTCGCGACGCTCTTCACGCCGTCCGCAGCGAGGCTACAGGCGCGCGGCGACATGGCCGGTCTTCGCGCGCTGTACTGGCAGAGCGCCTGCTGGGTTGCGGTACTCACGTTCCCGATCCTCTGCGTGACGACGGCGCTCGCGCGCCCCGTCACGGTCATCGCTCTCGGCGACCGGTACGAGGCGTCCGCGCTGTACGTGGGGATATTTGCAGTTGGCTACTACGTCAACGCGGCGCTCGGCTTCAACGGCATTACGCTGCAGATGCTCGGACGTGTGCGCTACGTCCTCGTGATGAACGTCGTCGTTCTGGCCTGGATGATCGCGGCCAACCTCGTGTTCATCCCCCGCTGGGGCGCGGTTGGCGCCGTTGTCGCCGTCCTGACCACTCTGATCGTCCACAACGTCGGCAAGCAAGTCGGACTCGGGTTCGGCGCCGTGGTCGGGATCGTCGATAGACGGCACCTCCGAGTCGTGCTGACGATCGTCGCAGCCGCCCTTTGCGTCAACGCGGTTGTTGTCACGCTGAATCCTCCCCTGCCGGTCGGGCTCGTGCTCGTGGCGGCCGCGACGCTGGCCGTCGTTCGAGCCGCCGCAGGAACCCTCGAGGTGGCGGTGATGCTGCCGGAACTCGCACGTCTGCCCGTCATCCGATGGCTGTTCGTGCCGCGGTGAACACGAGTACGAGAGCGACGACGACGGCCGCGATCCCGATGGATACGTGGCGCGCGCTCGACTGGCGGATGCTGCTACCCCACGGCGAGCTCGGCAAGCGGCCAAGCGTCCCTCGCTCGCTCAGCTGAACCCGGCCGGTTCGGTGACGACCTCCCGAATAGTGTCGGGCGGCAGCTCGAG
>JALZFU010000464.1 GCA_030861385.1 Actinomycetota bacterium | reverse complement strand
GCGCCGGACTCCGCGGCCTCGCGCGCGTCGAGGACGGGAGCGAGCGGGTCGAGTTCCGGGAGGACGAGCTCCGCCGCGTCCTCTGCCTGCGCGCGCGTCTCGGCCACCACGAGCGCGAGCGGCTCGCCGACGTAGCGGGTGGTTCCCCGCGCGAGAACGGGGTGGCCGGCGTCCGCGACGACGCCGTCCTCGATCGAGCCGGGTGGGAGCGGACCGACGTCCTCGAGCTCGGCTCCGGTCAGGACCGCGATGACGCCGGGCGAGGCGAGCGCCTCGCCGGTATCGATCCCCGCGATCCGCGCGTGCGGGAACGGGCTCCGGGCGAACGCCGCGTGCAGTTGCCCGGCTCGCTCGAGATCGTCCAGGTACTTCGCCTCGCCGCGGAGAAAGCGGGCGTCCTCCCGCCGCCGCTCCGGGCGACCGACCCAGCGCGCGTCGCTCACACGCGGGCGGGGGCGGCGGTCGAGACGGGCTCGCCGCCCTCGTGCGCCTCGATCGCTGCGAGGACGAGCGCGAGCGCGGCGAGCGCCTCGTCGGCTCCGGTCTCGGGCTCGGTCTCGCCGCGGACGCAACCGGCGAACTCCTCGAGCTCCTCGACGAGCATGTCGCGCGGCTCGAACCGGACCTCCGTCTTTCCCTCGCGGGTCGTGACGGTGAGCTGCGTCGCCGCATCCATCCGCTCGGCGTTCGGCCAGACCGACATGTCGGTGACGTAGTCGAGGACCCCCTCCGTCCCGAGGAGCCGGATCGCAAACGTCTTCGGCGAGACGTAGCTCGCCGCGATGGTCGAGCGCGCGCCCGTCTCGTGGTCGACGAGCGCGACCGCGACGTCGTCGATCTCGGCCGACGTCGCGAGCCGTGCGAACGAGCCGCGAACCCGCTCGCCGCGCCCGAGCCAGTGCTGGAGCGTGTCGGCGTGGTGGACGCCGAGCTGGAGGAGCGGTCCGCCCGGGCACGTGGCCCGGTAGAAGCGCCACGTGTCGGGCGTCAGCGTGCCCGGCAGCGAGAAGTTCGCCTCGGCGAGGACGACGCGGCCGAGACTCCCGTCCGCCACCAGCCGTTCGCTTGCGCGGGCGGCGCCGAGCCGTCGAAATCCGTGCCCGACGAGGAGCGTGACTCCGGCCGCCTCGCACGCCGAGCGGATCGCGAGCCCGTCCGCGAGCGTGTCGGCGATCGGCTTCTCGAGGAAGACGTGGCGGCCGCGCTCGGCGCAGGCGATCGCGTGGTCGGCATGGAGCGAGTTCGGGGTCACGACGAGCACGCCCTCGACGTGCGCGCGTTCGACCGCCGCCTCGAGCGACGTCGCGGCCTCGCACTCGAAGTCGCGGGCGAACGCCGCCGCCTTCTCCGCGTTCGGGGCGAAACAGGTGACGAGCTCGAGGGAGGCGGTCCGGCGGACGGCGGCTGCGACTCGGCGAGCCCACATCCCGGTCCCGAGGAGCGCGACGCCGACCGCCTTCATCCCGAGGCGATGAGGGGCTCGAAGGGAACGGCGTGGAGGGACTCGACTCCGTCAGGTCGCACGACGTTCAGGTCGCCGAGCTGGAGTCCCATCCGCTCGTCGGGCGTGACGGGGTTCGGCTGGATGACGAGCGCCATCCCCTCCTCGAACACGTGCCCTCGTGGCGAGGGATGGGCGTCGTCCCAGGGCCAGTGGCGGACGCAGGACCGGTCGACGACCGGCGGCATGATGTCGACGCCGTACCCGTGAACAAGGTCGTCGTAGATCGAGTACCCGGCCTCGCCGATCACGGAGCCGGCACGGATGACGTCCGCTTCCGTCGCGCCGGGACGGATCGCGGACGCGATCCGCTCGTACGCCGCGAGCGCGGCCTCGAACATCCGTCGCCACTCCGCGGTCGGCTCCGCCTCGACGAAGAGGACCCGCTGGATCTGCCCGGTGTAGCCCCAGTACGAGGCGCTGAACTCGGTGATCACGACGTCGCCCGCCTCCACGCGGCGCCGTGACGGGTTCTGCGCCGGGAGGCACCCGTTCGGCTCGTCCATCGACATCGAGCGGAGGAACATGATGCGCGGGATGCCGCCCTGCGGCCGATATGCGGCCTCGGCGAGCGCGACGAGCTCCACGTCCGTCGTGCCGGGGCGAGCTCCCTCAGCCAGCGCGACGACAGCCTTGTCGGTGAGCGCGGCCGCGCGTCGGAGCCACTCGATCTCCTCCTTCGACTTGACGAGGCGCAGGGCGGCAAAGCGAGCCGTCACGTCTGCGAGCTCGAGGTCGGGAAGCCCCTCCCGCAGGCGCGCGTGGTGGGCGTAGGGCATGCCCATCGAGAACGTCGCATTGACGCCGACAAGGCCGACCCGTCCGCGCGCCGCGCCGACGGTGCGGAGGCGGTCGGCGACGCGCGCCGCCGGATCGTAGCCGCCCCACTCGATGATGGGCACGTCGCTCACCTCGCGTGCGTTCGGCACGTGGTTCGTAAGCCCCGTGTAGAGGGCCGTCTCCTCGGAGTCGTCGAGCGGTAGGACGACGTAGCAGTGGTGGAGATCGAGGTGATTCGTGAGCCAAAAGGGGTTCGCCATGTTCCCGCGGCTGACGCCGGAGTTCCCGAAGACGACGAGCGCCGCGAGCCCGAGCTCGCCCATGAGGTCGCGCGCGAGCGCGTAGCGCCGCTCCATCTCGGCGCGTGAGAACCTATCCCACACGCCGCAGCTCCCGGCCGAGCCAGTCCGCGACGAGCGGGCGGTACTTGTACGGGACGTTGTTGCAGACGTGGTTTCCCTCGTCGTAGAGGACGAAAGAGCCGTTCTGCGCCTCGTCGGCGATCCGCTTCGTCTGCTCCCACGGGATGACGCCGTCGAGCTTGCCGGTCACCATGAGTGCCGGCTGCTCGAGCTTGCCGATCACGGGCGCGAGGTCGAGCTCGTACGCCTTCCTCCGCGCCTCCTCCTCGTCGCGCGCGCCGGAATGGTGCTCGAACGTCTCGCGCGTGAGCGCGGGCAGCCCGTCCCAGCACTCGCCGAAGTTGTAGGCGCCGCTGACGCCGGCGACGGCCCGGATCCGAGGCTCGCGAGCCGCGGCGCGCGGAGCGTAGTAGCCGCCGAGGCTGACCCCGGCTGCACCGACCGGCCCCTCCCACGCTAGCGCTTCGAGGGCGGCGGCCACCGCCGCCTCGTAGTCGGAACGAATTCTCGTCTCGAAGCCGCTCTCGCCCTGCCCGGGCCCGTCGAAGGCGAACGTGGCGAGGCCGCGCGCGAGGAAGACCTCCTCCCAGCGGAAGAACTCCTCCTTGGTCGAGTCGAGCCCCGGGACGAGGAGGACGAGCGGCGGCGGGTCGTGGGACGCAAGTGACAGTCTGTCACTTGGTCTTCGGAGGTTCCCGTAGAGCGTCGCCCCGTCGAACGGCACCTCGATGCGCTCCGCTCCCGGGTCGAGGTGGAGGTGCGCCCGGTAGAGCGCTTCCTTCGCCCGTTCGGTCGTCGCGTGGTTTCGCTCGACGTCGACCACCCACACGAATTTCGCGAAGTGGAAGCAGACGGCCGCGTGGATCCAGGCCTCGCCTGCCGTGACCCCGTTCCCCGCCGCCTCGGCCTCTTCGGCGATCTCCTGGTGGACCTGGGCTGTCGCGATCCACGCGTCCAGCCACTCGTCCCAGCGTTCGATCCTGGCGGTCGTCCGCGCGAAGTCGTTCGGGTCGACGCCGTTCGCGGTGAAGCGCGGCCCCCAGTTCGCGATCGCCGCCTCGACTCGCGAGTCAGGCAGAGCGGACCACCTCCTCGAGCGACGTCCCGAGGTCCTTCAGCATCACAGCCGCGGCGTTCCGACCCGGGCCCGCCGAGACGGAGGCGCCCGGGTGTGTCGTCGATCCCGTCTGGTAGAGCCCCGGGATCGGGAGGCGGTGGCCGGCCCACCCCGGAACCGGCCGAAGCGCGCCCGACTGCGAGACGCCCATCTCCCCGCCGTGGCACGAGCCGTGCCAGTTGTGCGGATTCAGCCGCTCGAGATCGACCGGGCTCTTGACGAGGGTCGCGAGGAGCGTCTCGTCGGTCAGGTTCGGCGCGTAACGGCGGACGTGGTCCAGGTTCGCCCGCGAGACGTCCTCCTTCATCGCCTCCCACCGCTTCGGGCCGCCGTCGGCCAGGCCATAGGGATGGAAGCCGATGATCTTGAGGGTGTGGTGGCCCTCGGGCGCTCGCCCGGGGTCGGCGACCGTCGGGCAGACGACGAGGAGGGGCGGCTCGTCCGTCGCGACACCACCCCGGCGGACGTCCCAGCCGACACGGAGGAGCCGCTCGACGGACTCCGCCGTTCCGGAGGCGACCGCGGTGAGCTGATCGCCGTCGACCGCGTAGCTCGGCGGCTCGGTGGTCGCGTAGTGGGTGACGAACATCGAGACCCCGACCTGCCACTCCTCGACGCCCGCGAGGAAGTCGTCGCCCCACGCCTCGTCGGGCGCCATCGCGGGTAGATGCTTGACGTGGATCGCCGAGAGGACGGCGCGGCGCGCCAGATGGCGCTCTCCGTCCTCGGTCTCGACTCCTCGGCAGCGCCCGTTCTCGAGGACGAACGACGCGACGCGCTTCCCGGGAAGGAGCGTCCCGCCGCCCTCCTCGATCACACGCCCGAGCACGCGCGGCAGCGCGCCGGAGCCGCCCCGCGGGAGCGTCCAGCTGTGTCGCGCCCGACCGAACGCGAGCGAGTAGGCGAGAAGCCCGGTCCCGGCGTTCTCGGGCGGTTGAAGGGTCATGAACGCCATCCAGAGCATGAACGCGCGCGTGTGCCAGTCCTCGAACTCGCGCTCGATCACGTTCCAGGCCGTCGCCGCCTGTCGCCGGAGCCAACGATTCCCGTCCGTACGCTCGGCCAGCCGCTCCTGGAGGGAGGGCCCCCACCCGATGGGCGTGTAGCGGTAGGCGCCGAAGACGCCTTTGACCGCGTCGTACTCCTCCATCATGCGCCGGAACGCGTCGGCGTCGCCCCGTGAGAACTTCGCGAACTCCTCGCACGTCCGCTCGAAGTCGCGCCACTGGGTAAGCCAGGTCCCGTCCGGGAAGGGGATATGCACGACGGGGTCGGGCTGGATGTACTCGAGGCCGTACTCGGCGAGGTCGAGCTCGTCGTCCCGAAGCGTCGGGCTCGCCTGGATCAGGTTGTGCGCGGTCGAGCAGGTGTCGTGCCAGAACCCGGGGAGCGTGAGCTCCTCCGTCGCGGTGTCGCCGCCCATCGTCGAGCGAGCGTCGAGGACGAGGCACGTGAAGCCGGCCTTCGTGAGGTACGCGGCGGCGACGAGCGCGTTGTGCCCGCCGCCCGCGACGACCACGTCCGCGTTAGGCTCGCCGTTCACCGGGTACCGTCCTCCCGTGGCGCGAATCAGCTACGTCGATCCAGCCTCGCTCACGGATCCCGAGCTCGTCGAGTACCTGGAGCACGCTCGCCGCCACGGGACGCCCCGTCCGGAGACGCAGTCGATCCGAAACCACGTCCCCGCGGTCGCGAAGGGGTTCTCGCGCGGCTGGAACCGCATCTTCCGCGAGGGGATCGTCGAGCATCCGCTCAAGGAGCTCTGCCGGGTCTACGTCTCGAAGACGATCGACTGCCACTACTGAGGATCGCAACGGTCTCTCCGGGGCGGAGAGCAGGGACTCACCGAGGCGGACTACGACGAGCTCCTCGACTTCGAGCGCTCCGACCGCTTCAGCGAGCGGCAGAAGGCCGCGCTCCTCTACACGAGCATGCTCGTCTGGAACCCGGAGGGGGTCGACGACGCGCTCTGGGCGCGGCTTCGCGAGCACTTCTCCGAGGAGCAGGTGATCGAGCTCGGCTCGTTCGTCTGCCTCACCTACGGGCAGCAGCGGGTCATCAAGACCTGGGACGTCGGCCACGGCGAGTTCCTCGCCGACACCACTGCCGGGCTCGCCCCGGCCGAGGTCGAGGCGTAGGTGGCGCACGTCGCCGGGAACCCCGAAGAGATTCGCGCCCGCGTCCCCGCCGTGGCGGAGACGTACGACTACATCCGGGACAACGTCCTTCTCTCGGGCGTCGTCGACCAGTCGATCAAGGATCTCTGCTTCCGCTTCCTCGCCGAGGACCCCGAGGTGATGGACTTCTCGAAGTTCGAGGGCCGCGAGCGCGCAGCGCTCGATTGGGCGCTCGCCATCGCCTGGGACTCCGACAAGGCGGACGACGAGCTCTGGGAGCGCCTCCACCGGTACTTCACCGAGTCGGAGCTCGTCGACCTCGGCTGCGCGATCGGCTTCGAGCTCGGCCAGCAGCACTTCCTTCGCACGCTTAGGGTCGAGCCCGACCTTCCTCACGCAGCCACCTCCTGATTCAGGAGGCGAAGCGCGTTTCCGCCGACGATACGCTCCTCGTCCGTCGAGTCGAGGCCGAGCTCGCGCACCGGGTCGGCCGGCCGCTCGAGGCCCATGTCGAACGGGTAGTCCGAGCCGAGCAGGACGCGGTCCGCCCCGGCGAACTCGACGAGGGCCCCGAGGAGCGTCGCGTCGTGCGTCACGGTGTCGTAGAGAAAACGGCGGAGCGAGTCGTCGGGCGACTCCCCGAGCTGGGAGCGCGCGTCGGGCTGGAACGAATGCGCGTGGCGTAGTCGGCCGCGGAGGGCGATGATCGCCCCGCCGCCGTGCGCGAGGAGGATCTTCAGGCGCGGGTGCTCTTCGAGCACGCCGGCCATGACGAGCTGTGCCGCCGTGACCGTCGTCTCGAGCGGGTTCCCGACCGTGTTCCAGAGGTAGTACCGGTCGAAGACGGGGAGCTCGAACCCACGGGTCGTCGGGTGGACGAAGACGAGCGCGCCCGTCTCCTCGGCCGTGGCCCAGAAGTCGCGGAAGCGATCCTCGCCGAGATAGGCGCCGCCGATGCTGGCGGGGAGCTCGACGCCTGCGAGCCGCCCGTCGCGCATGAGCTCGACGAGCTCGTCGGGCCGGCCGGGGTCGACCGTTCCGAGGACCGCGACCCGCGCGCCGACCATGCCAGCGAGAGCCTCGTTCTGGCGGGCCGTCTCGCGCCCGAGGAGCGTGACCCACGGGCAGAGGACGAGCTTGTCCACGCCCGCGCGGTCCTGCTCCTCGAGGATCCGCCCGAGGTCGACGAACTCCCGGACCGCGGCGCGGATCGACTTGCCCGCGAACGAGACGACCTGCCCCCGCTCGTCCCACGAGACCTCGGCCCCGAGGCCGGGGACGACCACGTGCGCGTGCGCGTCGACGACCGTCACGACCGGACGAGGAGGATGAGACTTCCGACGACGACGAGCGCGGCGCCGAGCCAAACGTGCCAGGTGACGCGCTCGACGTGTCGGCCCATGAGGACGGGCGAGAGGGTGAGCACGACGGGCACGGAGAGGAGCCCGAGCGCGAGGACGACCGCGATCTCCGTGTAGTCGAGCGCCGCCCAGCGCGCCCACACGGAGAGGCCGACCATGAGGCCGGCCGAGAGCTTGAACGAGAGCGCCGTCCAGGATCCGAACGCGGGACCGGCGGCGCGAGGACGAAGCGGGAGCGCGGCTCCGTAGGCGAGGACGGCCACGAGCATCCCGAGCGTGAGGCCGAGGAGCGGCGAATCGAGCCCCTCGAGGCCCTCCTTGATCATGAGCGGGCTGATCGCCCACGAGAGCGCCGTCGCGAGCCCGGGCACCGTCTCGCGCCACGGGATGCCCCACCCGGTCTCAGCGACCCGCTCGAGCGAGACGACGAACGCGCCGGCCACGATGAGCGCGATCCCGAGCCACGCGAGCGCCCCCGGCAGCTCCTGGAGGACGAGGAGCCCGATCGCCGCCCCGAAGACGGGGACGGTCGCGAGGAGCGGGCTCGTCCGCGCGGCGCCGATCCGCATCTGGCTGATGTTGAGGAACGTCCAGCCGAGCGAGAAGTGGACGAGCCCGGCGAGCGAGAACCAGACGAGCGAGACGGCGGTCGCCTCGCCGAGGAGCCCGGCGTCCTCGGTCGCGACGCTCGCGACGACGAGGACGGCGAGTGCGACGAGGAGTTGGACGAACGTCGAGAGGTAGGCGTCGCTGAGGCCGCCGACCGCGCGCCGGTTCAGCGTCTGGAAGACGCCGAAGCCGAGCCCGGCGGCCGCGGCGAGCGCCGGGCCCGTCACCGGCTCTCTGCGCCCTCGATCTCGCTCTGGGCGGCGGCGGCCGCGGCGGCCGGCGCCTTGCCGTCGCCCGTGGCGGAGCCGCCGAAGAAGAGGTCGGCCATCTCCGGGTTTTGGAGGACGTCGCTCGCGCCGCCGACGAGGAGCACTCGGCCGCTCTCCATGACGACCCCGTGCGTGGAGAGCCGAAGCCCGAAGCGGACGTTCTGCTCGACGAGAAGCACGGTCTTCCCCGCCTCCTTCATGAGCGCGATCGAGGCGGAGACGTGCTTGAGCGCCTTGGGGTCGAGCCCGAGTGACGGCTCGTCGAGGAGGACGACCTTGGGGTCGAGCATCAGCGAGCGCGCGAACTCGACCATCCGCCGCTGCCCGCCGGAGAGGTTCCCCGCCTTCTCGTGCTCGCGCTCGCGGACGATCGGGAAGATCGCCGCTACCTCCCCGTAGCGCCGACGCACGAGCGCGCGGTCGCGGCGGAGGACGTACGCGCCCATGAGGACGTTCTCGCGCACGGTCAGGTTCGGGAAGAGCCCCTGCGCCTGCGGGACCTGGACGATTCCGCGGCGGAGGATCTCGCCCGGCGAGTTGCCGCCGATCGGGTCGCCGTCGTAGAGGACGAGCCCCTTGCGGGGCGAGAGGAGGCCGCTTACGACGCGGAAGACGGTCGACTTGCCCGCGCCGTTCGGGCCGACGATGCAGGTGACGGAGCCGCGCTCGACGTCGAGGTCGAGACCCTGGAGGACGTCGCCGCCCCCGTAGCCCGCGAAGACGCCTTCGAGGCGGATCAGGCTCACGTGACCGCTCCCGTCCGCTGCTCCAGGACGAAGTCCTCGCCGAGGTAGGCGTCGAGGACGGCGGGGTCGGCCTGCACCTCGTCGGGCGTCCCCGCGCAGATGCAGGAACCGCGGGCGAGGACGACGACGGGGGAGCAGAGCCCGAGGACGAGCGGCATGTTGTGCTCGACGATCAGGAACGTCTTCCCGCGCCTGTTCAGCTCGCGGATCATCTCGGCCATGTGCTCGATCAGCGTCGGGTTGATGCCGCCCGCGGGCTCGTCGAGCATGATCAGCCTCGGGTCGAGCATGAGCACCTGCGCCAGCTCGACCAGCTTCTGCTGGCCGTAGGAGAGCGCGCCGGCGCGCTGCTCGGCGAACCGGCCCATTCCCACGAAGTCGAGAAGCTCCTGCGCCCGCTCGGCCTCCGGCCCGCTGACCGCGTCGGCGCCGAGCTGGCGCCACGAGAACGAGCGGAGCGGCGCGACCACGTTCTCGAGGACGGTCATCTCGCGGAAGAGCCGCGTGATCTGGAACGTCCGACCGAGCCCGAGGTGCGCCCGCCGATACGGCGGGAGGCGGTCGATCCGCTCGCCGTCGAACCAGACCTCGCCGCCGTCTGGCGTCATCGTCCCGTCGATCAGGTTGAAGAGCGTCGTCTTCCCCGACCCGTTGGGGCCGATGAGCGCCGTGATCGTCCCCTCCTCGACCGCGATCGAGGCCTCGTCGACCGCGCGAACGCCGCCGAAGCGCTTCGAGAGCCCGCGCACCTCGAGAAGCGGGCCCTGCGAGCGGCGC
>JALZFU010000458.1 GCA_030861385.1 Actinomycetota bacterium | reverse complement strand
GGTCCACGCCGGCTTCGCGCAGGGCGCGCTGAAGCGCCTGGCCCAGCTGCAGGCGACCGAACTCGACGACTGGCGCGACGCCGAGCCGGGGAAGCTGCCGCATGAGGTCCGGCGCGGCGAGCTCGCGCACCTCGGCCGCATCCCGCACACCCCGTACTACGGCACCCACGACGCGCCCTCCCTTTACTGCCTTGCGCTCTGGAGCACCTGGCGCTGGACGGGCGAGCGCGCGCTCCTCGCGACACACATGACGACGGCGCGCGCGGCCCTCCGCTGGTGCGTCGAGCTCGGCGACCGCGACGGCGACGGCCTTCAGGAGTACGCGACCCGGAGCGAGCGCGGCTACTACAACCAAAGCTGGAAGGACGCAGGCGACGCGATCGTCCACGAGGACGGTCGGCTGGCCGAGCTGCCCCTAGCACCGGTCGAGCTTCAGGGCTATCTCTACGCCGCATACCTTGCGATGGCGGAACTCGAGGAGGCGTCGGGCAAGGCGGCCGAGGCGGAACGCCTGCGCGTGCGGGCTCGCGACCTGCAGCTGCTCGTCGAGGAGCGCTACTGGCTCCCCGAGCAGGAGTTCTACGCCATGGCGCTCGACGGCCGCAAGGACGGCGTCGCGAGCATCAGCTCGAATCCCGGCCAACTCCTGTGGTCGGGCCTGCCCGGGCGCGAGCGCGCTCGGGCAGTCGCACGTCGCCTGCTCGCACCAGAGCTCTTCACCGGCTGGGGTCTTCGGACGCTGGCGTCCGAACATCCTCGCTACAACCCGCTCTCGTACCAGCGCGGCTCCGTCTGGCCGCACGACACCGCCCTGGCGGCGGCGGGCCTATGGCGGTACGGCCTCCACGAGGAGGGGGCGACCTTACTACGCGCGATCCTCGAGGCCGCCTGCGCCTTCGAGGACAGCCGCCTTCCGGAGCTCTTCTGCGGTTTCGATCGCTCCCTCGGTCCTCCGGTTCCCTACCGCGAGGCGAACGTCCCGCAGGCGTGGGCCGCCGCCGCACCGGTTCTGGCGTCGCAGCTCTTCCTTGGGGTGGTGCCTGACGCGCCGGGCGGACGCTGTTACGTCGCGCCGTCGCTCCCCGAGTGGCTCCCGTACCTAGCCGTTCGCGACATCGCCGTCGGCGAAGGAACGGTCGAGATCGCCGCCACGCGCGAGGGGCAGAAAACCGCTGTCGAGTTCGAAGGCGGCGGCGTCGAAATCGTGCGGGGCACGACCTCGGCGCCACTCTGGGGCTCGGTCTCGAGTTGATCGAGCGTGCGTTGCGATCCGCGGAACGATGAAAGTTGCCGCGGCGCCAATGGCAAGGACGACCGCCGACGCGAGCCCGAATCCGACCCAGCCGAGAGCCGGCGGCTGAACGGTGAACGCGACCACGAGCGCGGTGAAGACAAGAAGAGCGGTGATCGACGCGAAAATCAGCGCGACGTTGGTCTTCGCACTCGAGTTGCGGGCGCGACTAGCTTCCACCGGCGTCCACCACGCACAGCGTCGCGCGGCGGATGGGCCCCGACTCGCGACGTTTCCGCGCTCGCCAGCACGCCCGCGTTCGGCCCCCGTCCTCGCGCGCTGATCGTTTCTGCGACGGGATCGCCGCCTTCGCAACCGTGCTCGGCCGCGGCTTCGGCACGGGCGCTCCGTGTCGCGTATGCGACGAGCGCGGTGGCCGCGATTCCGACCACGAAGACCTCGAAGCAGAAGGCGAGCGTGATCATGAGGTCAGCGTCCATCGCCTGAACCGGCGTCGGAGCCACGCTGACGGAGTGCGACCACGGCCCGAACGTAGCCTCAGCGCGAGCCGACGGCGCTCGGGCGACGACCCGATATCGCGCGAATGACAACCTCTTTCGCGGTCGTGCTCCGCGGCGAGAAGAACGCCGCGCCGACGTCGACGCTGCTTCGCGCCTTAGGCCTGGATCAGGCCGCGGCGGATCGCGTAGCGCGTCAGCTCGACGCGGTCGCGCATGCCGAGCTTGTCGAGGATGTTCTGGCGGTGGCGCTCGACCGTCTTGACGCTGATGAAGAGCGCCTCGGCGATCTGTTTCGTGGTGTGGGCCTCGGCGATCAGCTTCAGGACCTCGAGCTCGCGCGGCGTCAACACGTCGAACTTCTCCTCGCCGCGACCGCCGCGCTCGACGTAATCGCGGACGAGCGTCGTCACGGCGGACGGATAGAGATACGAGTCGCCGCGCATAGCCGCTCGGCACGCGTCGACGATGTCCGTGTCGGCGCCAGACTTCAGTACGTATCCCGAGGCGCCTGCCTTCAGCGCCTCGAACAGGAACTGCTCGCTGTCGTGCATCGACAGCATCAGCGTCTTCAGCTCCGGCTTGCGCTTGTGGAGCTCGGCGGCCGCCTGTATGCCGGTCATGCGCGGCATCGCCACGTCGAGGATGGCCAGGTGGACGTCCTCTCTAAGAGCCTTGTCGACCGCCTCGCGCCCGTCTTCGGCCTCGGCGATTACCTCGAGGTCGGACTTGGCGTTGAGAACCTTCTTGAGGCCCTCGCGGACGATCGCGAAATCGTCGGCGATCAGGATCCGGGTCACAAGCGGGATCGGCATCAGGGAACCGGTACCGGCTCTGCGACCGAGGTCGTCGGAACTTCGAGGCGTACCTCGACCCCGCCGTGAGCCCCGTCCTTGATCGCCAGTGCCCCGTCGACGAGGAGGGCGCGCTCGCGCATGCTCCGAAGGCCGCCGTGTTCCTCCGGAACTCCGTCGAAGCCGCGGCCGTCGTCGACGACCCGGAGGACGACGCTCTCGCGACCGCGCTCGAGCATGATCGTGACTGCGGTGGCCTGGGCGTGGCGGGCGACGTTGGTCAGGCTTTCCTGAGCGATCCGGTAGACGGCGAGCTCCGTCTCCGGCGCGAGCTTCGGCAGCGACCGGTCGAACTGCCGTTCGACCCGGATGCCCGAGACGCGCCCGAAGGTCGTCGACAGTTCGGTCAGCGCGCTCACCAAGCCGAGATGCTCGAGCATCTCCGGCCGTAGCTCGCTTGAGATGCGACGGACCTCGTCGAGGGCCCGGCGGACGGCCTGTCTCGCCTCGTCGAGTTCCTGGCGGTGTGCTGGTGCGCTTTCCGCGATCGAGTTCAGCTGCAGCAGGGCGCCGGTCAGGAGCTGGCCGACCTCGTCGTGCAAGTCACGGGCGATGCCGATTCGTTCGGCCTCCTGGGCGGCCAGCACGCGCCGGCCGCTTTGCTGGCGCTCTCGCTCGAGCCGCTCGAGCATCCGGTTGAACGCGGCAAGGACGCGGCCGATCTCGTCGCCACGGTCGACGGGCAGGCGCTGACCCGGTCGTAGCAGGTCGACCGTCTCCATCCGCTGAGCCAGCCGCTCCAGGGGCGCCACCACCCGCCGCAAGAGCACGGCGTTCGCGATGACCGTGATTACGAGCCCGCCCACGACGATCAGCGCCTGCGTCAGCGTGATCGGCGCGTGGATCTCGACCGGGCTGAACAGGAGCAGGGCCGCGATCGCGCCCAGCAGCCCGACGTTCACGGCGAAAACGCGCCAAAAGAGCGAATCGCGACGAGCCATCAGGGTGACGTTAGCTCCGCGCCCGCGTCAGGCGGCGGTCTGCCGGGCACGCCGCCTGCGCGGTGGCGCGATCAGGACCGGCACCGGAGTCTCGGTTTCGAGCTCGCGGACGAGCCTGCTCTCGAGACCGCGGCGCAGGCGGCCGCGCGCGCGTGCCCCGACGATGATCATGTCGGCGGCCTCCTCGGCCGCGATCTGACCGAGAAGCGCCGCGGGGTCGCCGACGGCTGAACGCTGCTCGGCGCTTCCGGCGACGCCGTGCTCGGCCGCTAGGCGTGTGAGCAAGCGCGCGGCTCCCTCGCGGCTAGCGCGGGTCGTGACGCTCTCGTCGCCGGCGGCGCCGGCGGGCGGGAGTCCGTCAGCGACGTGGACGAGCACGAGGCGGGCGCCGAGCCTCTCGCTGAGCTCGGCGGCTAGCTCGAGTGCGCTGCGTCCGTCGTCGCTGTCGTCGACCCCGCAGAGAATCGTTCCTCGCACTCTGACCCCTCCTCTAGCTGACGTTCCCCGCACACGGTCCCGACAGCGGCGTAGCGTCGCCATGCGGGAGAGACCTGATTTTCAACAGGGCGGTCCGCCCACGTATTCACGCCCCATGGATGCTTCAAGTGCAGTGGCTGGGCGCCCCCGCGCGTCGAGGCGTCGTCACCGATCCGACGTTGTGCCGCCCCTCGTCGGCCGCGTGGCGAAATGGGGTTTCGGCCGGATGGCGGCTCGGCCTCGCCGCGGTCACGATCCGTCACCTGTTTCCCAGCGAGAGGAGTCGCAATGAGTGCTCAGCGTGCCGTCCACGAGCTGCTCGTCACCCGCGACGGCTATGACGAGCTGAGCGCGGAACTCGAGGCGCTTCGAATCGATGGCCGCCGCGCGATCAAAGAGCGCCTACAGGAGGCGCGAGCCGATGGGCACCTCGACGACAACCCGGCGCTCTTCGACGCGCTGGAAGAGCAGGTTCAGCTCGAGCGGCGCATCGCCGTGCTCGAGGCCCGCCTGGCGGCGGCGCGAATCGCCGAGCCAACCGGTGACGGCCGCGCCGGAGTTGGAAGCTGCGTGCAGCTGCGCGACCTTGAGACCGGAGAGGTAGTCGAGTACGAACTCGTCGGCGCGATCGAGGGCAACGTCGCCGAGGGGCGCCTGTCCATCGAAGCGCCGGTTGGGCGCGCCGTGCTCGGCTCCGCGGCGGGGGACGTCGTCGGCGTCTCCTCTCCACGCGGAGAGATCCGCTTCGAAGTGATGAGCGTGACCGCAACCGAGGGTCGTGTCCGAGCGAGGAAGGCAGCATGACTACGAGGGTCTGCGCCCACTCCGTCCGGTGTCGACCTGCTCGCGTCACCAGCGCGCCTGCTCGACGGTGATGACGGGCAGGCTTCATGGTCGGCCGAGCGCGCGCGCTTGCGCGAGGCGCGCATGACCCTGCGCGTCGTCGTTCTCCAGCACGAGCGCGAGACTGGCCTCGGCTCCTTCGCCGCGCTGCTCGATGCGGCCGACGTCGACTACGACGTGGTCGAGACGCTCCGCGGGCGGCTGCCGAGCGCGGACGCATTCGAGGGCGCGATCGCTCTCGGCGGCAGCCTGAACGCGTCCGACCCGCGGCTGGTCGGAGCGCGCCGTTGGATCCGCACCTCGGTCCTGCGCGGAATGCCGTTCCTCGGCGTCTGCCTCGGGGCGCAGCTTCTGGCCAGCGTGCTGGGCGCCGCGGTCGAGCGCCAACCGCGCCCCGAGGTCGGCGTGCACGACGTCTACCTCACCGATCCCGCGCGTCGTGACCCGGTTTTCTCGGCGCTTCCGGGGCTCCTCGCCGTCTTCGGCTGCCACGAGGACCGCTTCGCCCTGCCCTCGGGTGCCGTCCCTCTTGCGGGTTCGATCGCCTGCACGTACCAGGCGTTTCGCTTCGGCGTCGGCGCCTACGGCCTTCAGTTCCATCCCGAGCTGCGGCCTGATGACTTGGCGAGCTGGGCGCGCCTGCCTGGCTACGGCCGGCTGTTCGAAGCAGCCGGCGTTACGGGCGACCAGCTCGCACGCGATCTCGAGCGGGCGAGGCGCGACCTCGACGCACTCGCGCGCCACCTGCTCGAGCGCTGGCTCGACCTGGCGTCCGGAGTCGCTGCCCTCGGCGAGCGGCGGCTTCGAAGTGGCCGTATGAGCGTGATGCGACATCCGCGAGGGGAACGAGCGTGTCGACGCGCTCGCAAGAAGATCGCTCCCGCTCGCACGTCCGTAAGAAGCGTCGCCAGCGCGACACAGACGAGTCATGGGGCAGGCGACGTTTTGCGGTCTCGCGCTGACGACCGCTCCGGGGCGAGTCATGACGCCTCGAGCGGCCAGTGAGCAACTGGTCGCGGCGACCGTTGCGCGTGTCGGGGGTCGCCGGGCCCGGATCGCGGATGTGGGTACAGGGTCGGGGGCGATCGCCATCGCCATCGCCACTGCGTGTCCTCGGGCCGAGGTCTGGGCGACCGACCTCAGCAGCCGCGCCGTCGCGCTGGCGCGCGAGAACGTCCGCCGTCATCGACTCGAAGGTCGCGTCGCCGTCCGCCACGGCGACCTTCTCCGTCCAGTGCCGGGTCCCCTGGATTTGATTGTTGCCAACTTGCCGTACCTCGCGGCCTCGACCGCGCGCGATCACCCCGAGCTTGCCGACGACCCCTTCGCTGCCGTCTTCGTTGCTGGCGATGGCCTCGAGCCGTACCGCCGGCTCGTCGGTGCAGCGGCGACGCGGCTCGCCGAGGACGGTGCGGTGCTTCTGCAACTGGACCGGCGTGTGCTCTCGGCGAGTCGCGGCGAACTGCGCGCGCTCGCCGCGGCGCTCGACCGTCCCATCGGATCGACCAGGGGAGCGGTCGTCGAGGAGATTGCGGGAATTGCGGTGTGACCGCGCTTGGGTACTCCCCCCGGCCCCTCCGATTCGAGCAGGCACCGCCCGAGGAGCAGCTGCGCCGCAGTCGAGATTTTCTCGCGCTGATGCGGCGGCGCGCTCGGTGCGTCACTTCTCCAGCGAGCCGGTCGCGCCCGAGTTGATCGAGAACGCGCTCCGCAGGGCGGCATCCTCTCCGTCGGGTGCCAACCAGCAGCCGTGGAAGTTCGTCGTCGTCTCCGACCCGGCCGTGAAGGCGGCGATCGCACGACCGCCGAGCGCGAGGAGCAGCTGCTCTACCGCGAGCGGGCCAGTCAGGAGTACTTGGAGGCCATCGAGCCGATCGGGACAGACTCGATCAAGCCGCACCTGGGAGGCGCTCGTGCCGACCCTCAAGAAGAAGCGCCTTGCTGAGATCGTCGAGTTCGTCTGAGCGTTGCTTTCGGTTCCTAACCGATGCGGTCGTGGGCGGCGGTGCGCGACGTGTGGACAGGCGGGTCAGTCCACGCCCCACTCCGACCGCACATCGGACACCGCTCCGGCTGCGTGCAAGCCACGATCCCGTAGCCGCATACCGAGCAGACGCGTTCCGTCTTCTCTGCGAACGCAGCGCCGCGAGCAGTCGCGTCTGGGGCAGGGGCGCTTTCGGCGGCTTGCCGTTCGACCCACTCCACGAGCCGCTCGAACTCGAGCTTGTGGAACAACGGCAGGCCGAGCCCCGAAGCGCGCTGACGTAGCGCCTCCGGGTCTGAACTATGGAGGGCGATCTTCATCGATGGGCGCAGCGCCCGTAGCCGGAGCGCAGCCTCGGCGCCGTCGAGTCGCGGCATTCTCAGATCGAGGACGGCCACGTCGGGGCTCTGCGCGCGCCCGAGCTCGACTGCCTCGCCCCCATCTTTGGCCTCGATCACTGAGGCAACGGCCGCTGCTTCGCGCAGCAGCCCGGCAAACAGCGAGCGAACGCGGTCGTTGTCTTCGGCGAGAAGCACGTGAAGTCCGCTCGTCGGCGGATCGGCTCGAAGGTCTCGGGTTGTCATCGGCGTCCTTTCGACTTGCCCGCGTCCAGCGTGCCGGCCTCGCCGCGCGTCCGCTATGGGCTCGCGGCCCCATCTACCGGGCAGGTTCGGAATGGGGCCGCGTCCCGATGGCGCTTGCCAGTGCGCGCGGCGACTCTTGCCGATAGCGGAAAGGAGGCGGGAGTGGCTGGATCGATTGTTTGCGGCGTGGACGGCTCGCCGGACTCGCAGGCGGCCCTCGAAGTCGCCGCGCAGCTCGCGGACCGGCTTGGAAGCGTGCTGGTCCTGGCCCACGTCGCCGAACCGGTCTACGT
>JALZFU010000447.1 GCA_030861385.1 Actinomycetota bacterium | reverse complement strand
GAACTGCGTAGTGCCGCTGGCCAGCGTCCTCGACGAGACCTTCGGGCTCGACCGCGCGCTGATGACCACCTGTCACGCGTACACGAACGACCAGAACCTCCTCGACCTCCCGCACAAGGACCTGCGCCGCGCCCGCGCCGCCGCGATCAACCTCATCCCGACGTCGACCGGAGCCGCGAAGGCGATCGGGCTCGTGATCCCCGAGCTCCAGGGGAAGGTGGACGGAATCGCGCTGCGAGCGCCGGTTCCCGACGGCTCGATCGTCGACCTCGTCGCCCGCGTCGCGCGCGAGACGAGCGCCGAGGAAGTGACCGAGGCTTTTCGCGCTGCCGCCGATACGGGACCGCTCGAGGGGATCCTCCGCTTTTCCGACGAGCCCCTCGTCTCACAGGACGTCGTCGGCTCGCCCTACTCGTGCGTCTTCGACAGCGAGCTCACGATGGTGAACGGCCCGCTCGTGAAGGTCTTCGGGTGGTACGACAACGAGTGGGGCTACAGCTGTCGGCTCGTCGACCTGGTCGAGCGGATGGCGCGCACCCTGTCTCCCGCCGCCGTGGGTGCATAGACCGCGCTCGGTCCGCGCCGCCGACGTCGCGGGCAAGCCGGTCCTCGTCCGCGTCGACTTCAACGTCCCTCTCGAGGACGGGCGCGTCGCCGACGACACGCGAATCCGGGCGGCGCTGCCGACGCTCCGGCTCCTCCTCGAGCACGGCGCGCGCGAGCTCGTTCTCTGCTCGCACCTCGGCCGACCCGACGGTCCCGATCCGGCTTACTCCCTGGCGCCGGTCGAGGACCAGCTCCGCACTCTCTTCCCCGACGGGAGGGTCCACGTCCTCGAGAACACGCGCTTCCATCCCGGCGAGCTGGAGAACGACCCCGAGTTCGCTCGCGAGCTCGCGTCGCACGGCGAGGTCTACGTGAACGACGCGTTCGGGTCGGCGCACCGCGCGCACGCCTCGACCGAGGGCGTCGCGCACCTCCTTCCCGCCTACGCGGGGCTCCTGCTCGAGCGCGAGCTCGACGAGCTCGGTCGCCTCCTCGCCGGCCCGGAGCGGCCGTTCGTCGCCGTCGTGGGCGGCGCGAAGGTCGAGGACAAGCTGGGCGTCCTGCGCTCGCTCGCCGAGCGCGCCGACGCGCTCCTCGTCGGAGGCAAGATGGCGGAGGAGCTCCGGGCCGACGGCTCGGGCGAGCTCGGCGCCGAGCTCCCGGTTGACGTCGTTGCGGCGGAGGCGTTCGAGCCGGACGCCGTCTCGCGCGTCGTTCCCTCCGACGGCCTCCCGGAGGGCTGGCTCGGGCTCGACATCGGTCCCCGAACGGGGCGGGTGTTCGCGGAGCGGATCGAGAACGCGCAAACGGTCTTCTGGAACGGTCCCATGGGCGTCTTCGAGTGGCCACGCTTTGCGGCGGGGACAAGAGCGGTCGCGGAGGCCGTGGCGGCGGCGGACGCGCACACCGTGGTCGGGGGCGGCGATTCGGTCCGCGCGGTCCAGGAGCTCGGCGTCGCCGATCGCATCGACTGGGTCTCGACGGGCGGCGGCGCCTCGCTCGAGCTTCTCGAAGGTAAGGATCTTCCCGGCGTCGTCGCGATCCCGGAAGCGTGCTGATCGCCGGCAACTGGAAGATGTACAAGACCGTCCGCGAGACGAGGACCTTCTGCGAGGCTCTCCGGAATCGCGTCCCGCCGGCAGACCGCGACCTCGCCGTCGTCGTCTGTCCCCCGTATCCATCGCTCGCGGCCGCCGCCGACGTCCTCGACGGGAGCGGCATCCGCGTCTTCGCGCAGAACGTGCACTGGGCCGAGGAAGGCCCGTTCACCGGCGAGGTCTCGCCGAGAATGCTCCGGGAGCTCGGAGTGACCGGCGCCCTCGTGGGTCATTCCGAGCGACGACAGTACTTCGGGGAGACGGACGAGACGGTCGCCCGGCGTGCGGTCGCCGCGCTCGAAGGCGGGCTCGACGTGATCGCGTGCGTCGGCGAGTCCGAGGAGGAGCGCGACGCCGGTCAGACGGAGCTCGTCGTCCGGCTTCAGGTCGAGTCCCTCGCGGACGCGGTCGGAGACGACGCGGAGGCCCTCGCGATCGCCTACGAGCCGGTCTGGGCGATCGGCACCGGTCGCACGGCGACCCCGGAGCAAGCCGAGGACGCCCACGCGCTGATCCGGGCGGTCTTCGACGTGCGGCTTCTGTACGGCGGCTCGGTGAAGCCGGAGAACGTCGAAGAGCTTCTCGCGCAGCCCGACGTCGACGGGGCGCTCGTCGGCGGTGCCTCGCTCGAGGTGGAATCGTTCACCGCGATTTGCGAGACCGCCGCCCGCCTGTCCCTCTCGTAGCGCTCGTCATCCTGGACGGCTGGGGCTGCGCGCCACCCGGTCCCGGGAACGCCGTCGAGCTCGCGTCGACGCCCGTCTTCGACGCGCTCTGGGCGCGCCACCCGCATACGACGCTCTCCGCCTCGGGGCTCGACGTCGGGCTCCCGCCCGGCCAGATGGGAAACTCGGAGGTCGGACACCTGACGATCGGCGCCGGCCGGATCGTCTTCCAGGACCTCGTCCGCATCAACCGCGCGATCGAGTCGGGCGCGTTCTTCGAGAACGACGCGCTGCGCGGCGCGTTCGCGCGGGCGCGGGAGCGCGGCGGGTTGGCCCACCTGCTCGGGCTCGTCTCCTACGGCGGCGTCCACTCGCACATCGAGCATCTGCGTGCGCTCCTCGAGCTCGCGCGCCGGGAAGGGATGGGCGAGCGAACGCTCGTCCACGCCTTCACCGACGGACGCGACGTCTCGCCGACCGCAGCGAAGAGCGACCTCGGAGAGCTGGTGGCGGAGGGGGCGCGGATCGCGACCGTGAGCGGCCGCTACTACGCGATGGACCGCGACATGCGCTGGGAACGGACGGACCGCGCGCTCGCCGCCATTTTTCACGGGAGCGGGTCCATCGCAGCCGACCCGGTCGCCGCCGTGGAAGCGAGCTACGCGCAGGGGGTGACGGACGAGTTCGTCCAGCCGACGGTTATCGACCGGCCGCCCTCTCTCCGATCCGAAGACGCAGTCCTTTTTTTCAACTTCCGCCCCGACAGGGCCCGGCAGCTCTCCCAGCGACTCCTCGACGGCGGCTTCGACGTGACGACGATGACCCGCTACCGGGAGGACTTCCCGTTCCCGGTCGCGTTTCCCGAGCAGGACGTCCACGACGCGATGGCCGAGGTCCTCGCCGAGCACGGCGTCCCGCAACTCCACGTCGCCGAGACGGAGAAGTACGCCCATGTCACCTACTTCTTCAACGGCGGGAACGAGCGGGCGTGGGAGGGGGAGGCGCGGATCCTCGTGCCCTCGCCCCGAGACGTGCCGACGTACGATCGTAAGCCGGAGATGTCGGCCTCCGAAGTTGCGGAGCGCTTCGCCTCGGAGATCGACGGCGGCTATCGCTTCGCGATCGTCAATTTCGCCAACCCCGACATGGTCGGGCATACGGGCGTGATCCCGGCCGTCGTCCGCGCCGTCGAGACGGTCGACGCCTGCCTCGGCCGCGTCGTCCAGGCGGTGCACGCGCGGAGCGGCGTCTGCCTCGTGACCGCCGACCACGGAAACGCCGAGCAGATGCTCGAGGCGGACGGCGCGAGCCCGCACACCGCCCACACCACGAACCCGGTTCCGCTCGTCGTCACGCTCGAGGGAGCGACCCTTCGGGAGGGTGGGACCCTCGCGGATCTGGTGCCGACGTGCCTTGAGCTTCTCGGCCTGCCGGCGCCGGACGGGATGACCGGCCGTAGCTTGATCGAACCGTAACCGGGCCGCAGGTACCGCCGCCTATACTCCGGTCACACAGA
>JALZFU010000429.1 GCA_030861385.1 Actinomycetota bacterium | reverse complement strand
GCCATGAGTCCTCGGAGGACGCCGCGGCTCGGCTCGCCGAGCTCGACCGCCGCGAGGCGGAGATCGCGGCGCGCGAGGCCGACGTGCGCGACCGCGAGACGGAGATCTCGCGCACGGAGAGCCGGGCGGAGCGCGGACGGGAGCTCGACGAGCTCGACGAACGGCTCCGCGAGCGCGAGCGAGAGCTAGCCGAGCGCGAGTCGGCGCTCGCCAGCTCGGAGAGCGTGGCCGAGACCGAGAAGACGCGGCTCGCGCGCCGCGAGCAGCGCCTCGTGCAGACCGAGGAGGCACTTCGGACCCGCGTTCGCGAGCTCGACGAGCGCGAGGCGGAGGCCGACGCGCGGGAAGCGAAGCTCGACGCCGATCACGACCTCCGCGAGGAGAAGCTCGAGCGGTGGGACGCAGAGCTCACCGACCGTCAGCGCCGCCTCGAGCAGAAGGAGGCCGAGCTTACGGCCTACGTCGCGCAGGTGCAAAGCACGCTGACGGGGAAGCGCGAGACGGCGTAGGGCGACGTCGCCGTCCCTCCGGGCGCACCCGGTCGGGAGGCCGGTTCCCGCCGTTTCGCAAACGCCTCCTGCTAACCCGTGTCGCGCGGCCCCCAGACGGAGCCCGAGACGACGTAGACGACGGCGAGCGAAGCGAACACGATGAAGCTCGCCTCAGGGCTCACGAGCGCGAGCAGCGTCGCCGCTCCGTAGACGAGCACTCCCGGGATGTAGCTTCGCGTGATTCCCGTGACCTCGCGCCGGTCGGCGTCTGGGCGGAGCAGCCTGAGCCGGCCGTAGTGCCAGAGGACGTTGAAGAACGCGGCGGTCACCGTAAGCGTCGCGCCGTAGGAGACCATCGCAGTCTCCGAGCCGAGGTCGTCCGAGATGAGCGCGGTCGGGAACGGGATGAACGCCACGCACATGAGGAAGAAGACGTTGATGAAGAGGAACGCCCGATCCGTCCGGCTGAACTGGCGCAGGATCACGTGGTGGTTCACCCAGACGATTCCGATGATCGCGAAGGAGAGCACGTAGGCCAGGTAGGCGTGCCATTGGCCGACGAGCTCCCGACCGAGGTTCTCGTCGACCTCGGGATGCGGGATCTCGAGAACGAGGAGGGTGATCGCAATCGCGAAAACGCCGTCGGCGAACGTCTCGAGCCGTCCCGTCTCCACAGAGGTCAGCGTACGGACGACGGGAGACGGCGAGCGCCGCTCCGCGGTCCCTCCGCCCCGCCTCAGAACAGTCGTGCCAGGTTCAGGAACGCGGGCCCGAGGATGACGATGAACATCGCCGGGAAGATGAAGATGACGGTCGGGAAGAGCATCTTGATCGGCGCCTTCATCGCCCGCTCCTCCGCGGCCGCCTGACGACGGTTCCGCGCTTCCGTCGCCTGGATCCGGAGGATCCGACCGAGCGAGATCCCGAGCTGGTCGGCCTGAATGACCGCGCGGGTGAAGGCGGCCATCTCCGGGACGGCGACGCGCTCGGAGAGCTTCTTGAGCGCCTCGGAGCGGCTCTCGCCGATCCGCATCTCGCCGAGTGTGAGCGCGAACTCGTCTGCGAGCGGGCCGTGCATGTTCTCGGTCAGCTTCGTGATCGCGCCGTCGAAGCCGAGGCCGGCCTCGACGCTCACGGCGAGGAGATCGAGCGCGTCCGGAAGCTCCGCTTGGATTCGCTCGCGCCGGCTCCGCGCCTTGAACGTGACGAACGTGTCGGGGCAGAAGAAGCCCATGACGCCGAGCCCGAAAATGATCAGCAATCCCTTCCCGGAGGCTCCCTGGCCGGCCGCAGCGACGAGCGCGCCGAAGAGAACGCCGCCGACCGCCGTGATCGCCTTACCGGCGAGGTACGCGGTCGGCGACAGCGCTCGGCCGAGTCCCGCGGCGAGGAGCTTGAGGTTGATCGAGTCGACGGTCGCCTTCGGGCTGACTCGGAGGACCGCGCGGGCGAGCGCCGTCCCGGCGGGCGCGAGCGCGCGTTCGCGGAAGTTCGCGTTCGCGGCGAACGGGTTGAGCGACCGGGGCGAGCGGCCGTAGTTCGCCGCCCGGCGGATCGAGCCCTGCCGTTGCCGGGCGGGGAGGGTCGCGACCTCGCCGACGAGGTAGACGGCGAGCGCGAGCGAGGCGAGTGCGAGGACTAGAAGCAGCATCAGTTCAACCCCTGAACGAGACGATTTTCCGCAGGAACAGCGAGCCGATCACGATCATGACGAGCCCCGTGACGATCATCTTGTGGCCCGTCGAGCTGTGGTAGAGCGGGTGCATGTACTCGGAGTTGATGACGGTCACGGCCGCCGCAACGAAGAACGGGAGCGCGATCAGGACGTACGCCGAGGCGCGGCCCATCGCCGTCAATCCCTTCACCTTGCGGGTGAATTGGTGTCGGTTTCGGACAGTGTCGGCGACCATGTCGAAGATCGACGCGAGGCTTCCGCCGACCTGCCGCTGGATCGTGACCGCCGTGAGGACGAACTCCAGGTTCTTCGAACCGACGCGGCGCGACATCTCCGCAAGCGCGCCGTCCATGGGACGGCCGAGCCGCGTCTCCGCGAGGACGCGCTTGAACTCTTTCGCGGCGGGCTCCTGCCCCTCCTCGACGACGGCCTGAATCCCCTGACGGAAGCTGTGTCCGGCCTTGAGGGAGGCGGCGATCGTCGTGAGGAGGTCGGGGAGTTGAGCGTCGAACGCCTTGAGCCGCCGTCGCGCCTGGAAGGCGACGAAGAAGTAGGGAAGGAGCAGGCCGCCGCCAAAGGCGGCGAGGAGAAACGGCGTCGGTGCGCCGGCGATCGCGGCGACGAGGCCGGCGACGAGAGCGGTCGCCGACATCATGTAGACGAGCTCGACGGTCCGAAGCGGCACGTCGGCTCGGTCGAGCAGGGTCTGGAGCTTCGTCCAGAAGCGGAGGTGGCCGAACGTCCGCTCGGTGGCGTGGAAGAGGCTTGCAGCGAACGCCATCCGCTCGCTCTCGCGGCGTCGCTTTACGTCGCGCTCGCGCTCGAAGACGTGCGGCGCGAGACGCGAGCGAAGCCAGCTCCCGCGGGGCGCGGCGAAGGCGAGCACCGCGGCGAGGAGCACGAGGAGGGCGACGCCGCCGCCGAGGAGAAGTGGTCCCCACCACCCTTCGAGGAAACGTTCGGGGAGGATGGGTGACGCTTGCGGTTTCGTGGTCGCGTTCGCGCGACCGGGGAGCTCGACCGCGGCGTGCGCGGTCTCGCCGTCGGCGCGCGCCTCGAGCTCGACCCGCTCGCCGGGCCGGGCGGCCGTGACGTAGCGAAACCGCCACGTCCGCCGGAGCTCCTGGGCGACCGACTGGTAGACCCCGGCGAGCGCTTCGCTCGAGGCGGCCCCGAAGTACGTCCCGCCCGTCTCGTCCGCGAGCCGGCGAAGCAGCCCCGGGGTGAAACGCTCGCTCTCGATCGCGACCACGTAGATCGAGGCGCCCGCGTCGCGCGCGGCCGCGATCGCGTCGTCGAGGGATGCCTCGCTTCGGGTCTCGTTCCCGTCGGTCACGACGATGATGACGCGTCCGGGGAGGGGCTCGGCTGCGAGCGCCCTCGCCGAAAGAACGAGCGCGTCGTAGAGGGTCGTCCCCTGGACGGGGTCGACCGCGATCGAACGAAGCGCGGTGTCGGCGTCGATCGTGGCCGTCGAGAAGTCGGTCAGGAGGACGGGCCTCGTCGCGAACGTCGTGATCGCGATCCGGTCGCTCGCCGGCTTCGCCGCGACGAACGCTCTCGCGGCCGCGACCGCGTCGGCGAGCGGCTCGCCGGTCATCGAGACGGATCGGTCGACCGCGAGGACGACGCTCTTCGCGCGGCCGAGGTTCTCGGCCGTCGCGCCGGCGACGGGCCTTCCGTTCTCGCGAACGTCCGGCGGCGCAACTCCCGCTGTCGGCGTCTCCACCGTGAACCGGATCTCGGGGTAGGCCGACGTGTCGACGGCGCGCACCTCGCTGGTCGCGAGCGCGGCCGGCGGGAGCGCGAGAGCGAGTCCGGCAGCGACTGTGCAGAGAACCTTCACGAGAAGCCGCCGAAGCTCGCCGCCGTGAACGCCGGCCGGTAGACGTCGTCCTCGTCGAAGAAGTGGGCCGGCATCGAGACGCCGTTCGCTGCCATCTTCTCGAGGAAGTGCGGCTTGAGGCCCATGCAGACGAGCGGCCCGAGGAGCTTTGTCGTGTGCCCGGTCGTAGCGTGCTCCTCGTCGGGCGGCTTCGCGATGAAGATGTCCTGGAGCGTGATGACGTCCGACTCCATCCCGAGCACCTCGGAGACGTGGGTCACGCGCCGGGAGCCGTCGACGAGCCGGCTGATCTGGACGAGGAGGTCGAACGCGCTCGCGATCTGCTCCCGGATCGCGCGAAGCGGAAGGTCGACCCCCGCCGTCAGGACGAGGGTCTCCACGCGCGAGAGCGCGTCGCGCGGGGAGTTCGCGTGGATGGTCGTGAGCGACCCCTCGTGGCCGGTGTTCATCGCCTGGAGCATGTCGAGGGTCTCCGGCCCACGAACCTCGCCCACGATGATTCGGTCGGGCCGCATGCGGAGCGCGTTTCGCACGAGTTCGCGGATCCGAACCTCCCCCTTGCCCTCGATGTTCGGAGGTCGCGACTCGAGCGTGATCACGTGCTCCTGCTGCAGCTGGAGCTCGGCCGCGTCTTCGATCGTGACGACCCGCTCGTCGCCCGGGACGAACGCGGAGAGCGCGTTCAGGGTCGTCGTCTTGCCGGTGCCGGTACCTCCCGAGATGAGGACGTTCAGCTTTCCGCGCACGCAAGCGGCGAGGAAGTGCGCTGCCCGCGGCGTGATCGAGCCGAACTCGATCAGGTCGTCCATCGTGTAGGGGTCGCGCGAGAACTTCCGGATCGTGAGCGTCGGCCCGCGAAGCGCGAGCGGCGGGATGATCGCGTTCACACGGCTTCCGTCAGGGAGTCGCGCGTCGACCATCGGCGACGACTCGTCGATCCGGCGGCCGACCTGGGAGACGATCTTGTCGATGATGCGGAGGAGGTGGGCGTTGTCGGCGAACGCCGCCTTCGTTCGCTCGAGCTTCCCGCTTCGCTCGACGTAGATCCGGTCGTAGTTGTTGACCATCACCTCCGTGACGCTGTCGTCGTGGAGGAACGGCTCCAGGGGCCCGTAGCCGAGGATGTCGTCGGCGATCTCACGCGTGATCCGGCGGCGCTCGTCGCGCGTGAGCGGCGTCCGGTCGAGCGCGAGCTGCTCGGTGACGGTCCGCATGACCTGCTCGGTGAGGTCGCCGTTCGCCTCCGCCCCGAAGAGCTGCGGGCCGAGCTTCGCGATGCACGCATGGTGGACGCGGGTCTTGAGTTCCGCGTACGGGTCGGCGTTCCCGGTCTCGGGCTGACCGTTCGGGCGCGGGGCCGCGGTCGCGAGTGCGGCGTGCGGCTCGCCGCCGCTTCCGGTCGCGACGTTCCCGTTCCCGGTCTTGATGCGGTCGTGGAGGCCCATCCCTACCTCCCGAACCAGCGCCGCTCGGCGCGCGCGGGCACGGTCTCGGCCGGCACCACCGCCTTCGAGATCTCGCGCGCGGCGCGGGAGAAGTCGGCGCGAGGGTCGGCGAGGACGACGGGGTTGCCTCGGTTGACGGCGATCGGGACCGCTCGGTCGCTCGGAACCTCAAATCGGACCTTCACCTCGAGCGCGCTCTCGACCTCCCCCGGCTTCATGCCGACCTTCGAGTTCGCCCGGTTCAGGACGAGGCGGACGCGCTCAGACGGGAAGGAGAGGAGCTCGAGCGTCTGGAGGGCGAGTCGGACGTTCTTGAGCGTCGGGACGTCCAGCGAGCAGACGAGCATGAGCTCGTCCGTCCGGTCGAGGGTCGCGAGCATCGGGCCGTGGAAGAACGGCGAGGTATCGACGACGATGACGTCGTACGACTCGCGCGCGACCTCGAGGAGCTGCGCCAGCTTCGCCTCGGTGACGAGCTCGGCGTCCTCGGGGCGGAGCGGCGCCGGGAGGACGTCGAGGTTCGACGCGTGTCGCGTCACATACCCGTTCAGCTTCTCGGTGTCGAGCTCGCCGGGAGCGACGACGAGATCGTAGATCGTCTTCTCGGGCTCGATCCCGAGCATGATCGCGGCGTCTCCGAACTGGAGGTCGAGGTCGAGGAGGAGTGCCTTCTTGCCCTCGTTCTTCGCGACCGAGGCGGCCGTGTTCGTCGCGATGACCGTCTTCCCGGTTCCGCCCTTGGGCGAGAAGACCGTGACGATCCGGCCGCGTCGGCCGCCGTGGCCCTGCGCCCGCCGTCCCGAATGGCTCGCCTTTCGAATCGCGAAGACGACGTTCTCGGTCATCTGCGGGAGGAGGAGGACGTCCGCGACGTCTGCCTCGAGCGCCTCCTCGAGGAGGGTCGAGGACTCGCCGGAGGCGAGCAAGATGATCGGCGCGCGCGTGTGCTCGCGGATTGCCGCGAGCTCCCCGCGCGGGAGCGTCGAGCTGCGCGTGCCGTGGAGAACGGCGCCGAGATGGCCCCCGCGAAGGGCGCCCGCCGCCTCGCCGAGCTGCTGAGCAGCGCCGACGAAGTCGAGTTCGACATGGCGGGCGAGCGCCTGGCGGAGATCGGCGAGGCCCTCGCAGTCGCCGGTCACGTAGACCCGAGTCTTCTCCCGGGTCGCGACGGAGGTGTGAGCGCTCATCAGTTGTCCTTTCCGAGGTCGAGGGCCGAGCGGGAGCCGTCGCGGAGGAGGGTTCGGGCGGTCTCGGCGCTCGGCGGGCTGTCGGCCGCGTCGTCGGTGGGGCGAAGCTGGAGCGACCAGTCGCCGTTCTTCGTGATCCAGAAGAGCTTCTGGGCCTGAGCGTCCGTAATCGCGAGGATGACCGAGAGCGAGGAGTCGTTCGGGCTCGTCAACTTCTCCCTCGTCGCCGCCGTCGCCGACGCCTTGAGGACGACGATGTCGCGGAGGACGACCCGCGCGTAGTGGTTCGTCTTTCCCTCGGGGACGTTCCAGCTCGCGACGACGTCCACGTGGTCGCCGTCCTCGAGCGTCCCCACGAGGAGCTGGTGCTGGTCTCCGGGGATCTGGATCGCGCGCTTCGTACCGGTGAGCTCGGCTCGGATCCCACGCGCCTCCTCGCTCGTGAACCGGCGAGTGGAGACCTGTTCGCCGACGTAGATCGTCTCCGACGAGACCTTGTCGGCGATCTGGTCCGGGCTCGAGATCGCACCCGGCGTCACGCTTCGCTTCGCGACCTCCTGCTCGGAGAGCATCCTCCCGTCGGCGATCTCGGCGCCGCTCGTGCCGGCCGGGATGTCCTTCGCGGCGACGTATACGGTCACGTTCGCCTCTGCGCTTCGGACTTCACGCTTGTAGTTCGTGACGTAGATGACCGTCATCAGCCCCGCCACGAGAGCGAGCACGATCGCGATGGCGATGTTTCTCAACCTATATGTCATGTGACCCGCACTTTCTCGAGTTCGCTTTCACTTGTCTATTCGATGAGCTCCACCGCGTACGCTCCGAAACTCGGTTGCTTACCAGACGTGGCAGCAATCCCCTTCCAGATGACACGCGTGAAGTATCCGTAGAACTTCTCGTTCGTTCCGCTGAGATTCATACTTGTAATAACGAACCCAACCCAGCCGATGATTTCGTATTTTGCATTCGAACCGGTACCGATCAGACGCTTGTAGACCGGGAAGAGCATCTCCTCGCCGATCCGCGCGTCGAGAACATCCTCGATACCGCTGAACGGGTTTCCCGTCCGAGCGCTGTAGTTCCCGAGATCCATGTACCGGTCGTAACCGCGGAGGATCTGGTCGCGGAGCTCGCTCGTCCCCGGGTTGGTCGAAGTCGTCAGGTTGATGAAGCCGAACGAGCCGGGACCCATCGGGCCAGACGGCCCGTTCGTCTTCAGGTGGTAGTACTCGAGCACCGTCGGCTCCCCGAAGCACGGACGCGGCTTGCACGTCAGCTTCGGGTGCTGCCAGTTGACGACGATCGGCGCCACCCAAAGCGCGCTTGCGAGCACGCCCGTCCGCGCCTTGGCGTGCGCGTGGACTTCGACCGAGTCGACGCCGACGGCCGGCGTGAAGACGCCTTCGGCGTCGCGGTCAGCGTCGACCGCAATCGTGTCGTTCGAAACGACGGTCGACTGGATCGCGATGTCGCCTGCCTCGACGTCGCCGCCGTTCTTCGTCGCGTATGCGAGCGCCATCGAGATCGCCGCGCCCGGGTCCTCCGGGAGCGCCTGCGCGCCCGCGAGCGCTGCCGCGTCAGAGTTCGCCTGGAGCTTCCGATCCGCACGGAACCAGGCGCCGACGTCGAGGACGGCGGCAACCGCGACGACGAGGACGAGCGTCGAGACGAAGACTGTGAAGAGGGCGGTCGCCTGCCCGTCCTGTTCGCGAAGCCGCGTCACTCGATCCGCTCCGTCGTCGAGCTCGTCAACGTTCCGTCGACCACGACGACTCCGACGAGGCTGATCTCGTACGGATACGACGCCGTGACGGTCACGTCGGCGCCGTGCTGCCAGCCGGGATTGGCCGAGACGGCGACGTCGAGGTCGCCCTGGTCGAGGTTGGCGGCGGAAGTGCGGACGGCCGCCTCGGCTTTTCCGACCGGGCTCGCCTCGTCTTTCGAGACGGCGGCTTCTCGGGCCCCCGCGCGAGCGGCGTCCGTAATTGTGATGTAGTTGTGGAAGACGATTCCGAACTGCACGACGGCGAACAGGAGGAAGGCGAGGATCGGGAGCACGAGTGCGAACTCCGTCATCGTCTGTCCCTGCTCGTTCTGCCTGAAATTCCTTCGCTTCATTTCTTCGATTGATCGTCTGCCTAAGGGATGGCGGGCCCACCCAGCCCGGGCAGGCCCGCCTCGGCCGTGTGCCTACGTCCTCGGTCTAGAGGTAGCCGACGACGCTGTCGATCGCGTCGCTGATCGCGCCCGAGAGGATGCCGAGCGCCAGGACGACGCCGAGCGTGATGACGGCGAGGACCACGCCGTACTCGGCCATGGTCTGCCCCTCCTCGCGCTTGCGGCTGGCGTCCATCCACGCGTTCAGATGGGTGAAGAAGCTGATCATTCGTTTCACCTCCTTCCTCTGACTTGCGCACCCGACGTCGGGCGCGTACGCCTGTTACAGCCCTGCCAAGAAGGTGAGCCTTTTCTGAATCGACCGAGTCGAGTCAAGCGGCGCGCGAATATGGTGGTCACGTCGGTAGAACCTCCGAACTCCTCGGCGTGACCGCAACGCCGCTCTCACTCAGTTGCGACGATCATCGTTCTTGTTTTCGCGTGCTCCAATCCCCCGCCGTGGTGATTCGCCGCCGCATTCCACTGATCGAGGGATGCCATTTGTTTCCTCGCCACTCGATAGTGGGAGCAGTCCTCCGCGGCCGCGGAGTGACAACGCGAACCGCGCCGATGTGGCGGCCTCGGCGCCTGATTCAGGAGCCAGGCCAATGCCAAGATCGAGATCGTCCTCGCGTTCGCCGCTCATGCGGCTCGTCGTCTTCGCTCTCCTCGGCTGGGTGCTCGTCTACCTCCGCCGCTCACGGCCGAACGGTGGATCGGAAGAGGGGCACGCCGCCCACGAGCCGACCCGCGCTTCCGACCGGGACGTGGGGGCGGCACAGCCGCGCGCGCGCAGGCGGAAGCGATTCGCGACGAGCCTTGCCTTCGCCACCCTGTTCTTCGCCGGTGCTGCGCTTTCCGCGGGCGCGGGCGACGTCATCGTCGGCGCGATCGAAGGCACCACGACGACGCAGGCGACGACCGGCGAGACGGATCCGGGCAGCGGGAGCAGCGCTCCTGCGAGCGAGCCCGTCTCCGATGGAGAATCTGGAGCGATCCCGCCCGAGG
>JALZFU010000409.1 GCA_030861385.1 Actinomycetota bacterium | reverse complement strand
GCCATGATCTTGCGGTCGTGCGGACGATCGCGACTCGCGCGCTCGTGATGAAGGACGGCGAGGTTCGCGAGCAGGGGGAGACCGAGCGCCTGTTCGTCTCGCCGCAGGATCCGTACACGCGCGAGCTCCTTTCCGCGATCCCGGACCTCGTCGCCGAACCGGCCGCCGCCGGCTCCCGCTAGCGCGAAGGTGCCGAACCCGTTCGCGAGCCGGGGGGCGTGGCGCCGCTGCGCGCTCCATGCCCATTCGACGGCGTCCGACGGCGAGCTCGAGGCCGAGCTTCTCGTCTCCCACTACGAGCGCGGCGGCTTCGACGTCCTCGCGGTCACCGATCACTGGGTGCGAACCGCTCCCCGCTCGAGGGACTCCCTGGTCGTCATCCCGAGCGTCGAGCTCGACGCGCTCGTGCCCGGTGGAACCCGGGTCGCACACGTGCTCGCCCTCGGCGTCGCGGAGGCGCCCGAGCGGCCGAACGAGCTCGCAGACGTCCAGGAGACGGCGGAATGGGTGAACGCGCACGGCGGCGTCGCCTACCTCGCCCACCCGTACTGGAGCGGCTTGCAGGCGGCCGACGTGATCGGGTGCACCGCCCTCGCCGGGCTCGAAGTCTACAACGCGGGTTGCGAGCTCGAGGTCGGGCAGGGGATCGCGACCGTGCATTGGGACGAGCTGCTCGCCGCCGGCCGGCCGTGGCATGGGATCGCTACCGACGACTCGCACCACCCGGGCTTCGACAGCGCGCGCGCGTGGACCTGGGTCCGGGTCGCCGAGCGCTCCCCCGCCGCCGTCCTCGAATCGCTTCGGGACGGCTCGTTCTACAGCTCGACCGGGCCGACGATCGACGGGATCGTCACCGACGGGGCGACGGTCGAGGTCTCGTGCAGTCCGGCGAGCCGGATCACGCTCGTCGCGGGACCCGGGAGGGGAGCGAGCGTCGGTGCCGGACGGCTCGGTTACGTCCACCGGGCGAAGGTGCTCGCCGAGGACGAGCGCGGGATCACCGCCGCTCGGCTCGCAATCCCTCGGGACGCGGCGTACGCGCGGCTCCAGGTGCACGGCGCCGACGGCGGCACGGCGTGGACGAACTCGCTCCCATGAGCGAGCGTGACCACGTCTTCGAGGAGCTCGGGCGCCGGGAGTTCGACCTCCTCGTCATCGGCGGCGGCATCGTCGGCGCCGGCGTCGCGAACGAGGCCGCGCGGGCCGGGCTCGCGGTCGCCCTCGTCGAGCGAGGCGATTTCGGTTCGCAGACGACGAGCGCCTCGTCGAAGCTGATCCACGGCGGCCTCAGGTACCTCCGGCTCGGGGACGTTCGGCTCGTCCGCGAGACTCACGGGGAGCGTCGCGCGCTCATGCGCGTCGTCGCGCCGCACCTCGTCCGGCGCCTCCCGTTTCTCTTTCCCCTCTACCGTGACGGCCCCTACCGGCCGATCACGATCCGGGCCGGGCTTCTGCTCTACTCGGCGCTCGGCGGAGAGGCGCGCGCGGGTGCGGTGAGCCCGGAAGCTGCCAGCCGGCAGGTTCCCGCCCTTCGCCTCGGCGGCCTTCGCGGTTGTGGCATCTACGCCGATGCGGTGACGCACGACTCCCGCCTTTGCCTCGCGAACGTGCGAGCAGCGGCGGACGCGGGGGCGACGGTCGCGAACTATGCGGAGGCGGTCGGCCTTCGGATCCACCGCGGCCTCGCCGCCGGCGCGGAGGTCCGCGACGTCTTCCGAGAGGAGACGGCGCTCGTTCGCGCTCGAGCCGTCGTGAACGCGACCGGTCCGTGGGTCGACCGAGTGCGGCGTCTTGAAGACCGGTCCGCTCGGCCGTCGAGCCGGCTCAGCAAGGGAGTGCACGTCCTCGTCCCGCTCGAGGACCCATGGTCGGCCGCGGTGACCGTGCCGCACGAGCGGGCGCGCGTCTCGTTCGCCGTCCCGTGGGAAGGGATGCTCCTCCTCGGCACGACCGACTCGCTCTTCGAGGACGACCCGGACGCGCTCCGGGTAACCGATGACGACGTCGCGACCGTGCTCGCGGAAGCAGCCGTCGCGCTCGACGGCGAGTTCCTCCGCCCCGACGCCGTTCGCGCCGCGTTCGCCGGTCTGCGGGTGCTCCCGAACGCTGACGGCGACACGGCGACCGCTCGCCGCGAGACGACGCTCCTGCGCGGACGGACGGGGATGCTCTCGATCGCAGGCGGAAAGCTCACGGGGTATCGCCGCATCGCGATCAACGCGCTGACCGCGCTCCGGTCCGATCTCGGCCTTCGTCGCATCGAGCGTACGCCCGCGCCGTTGCCGGGAGCGGCCGAGCCGGACGCCGTCTCCGAGCGGCTCGCGAGTCGCCACCCTGCCCTCGAACGACGTGCGCGCGACCATCTGGCGCGGCTGTACGGAGCGCTCGCCGAGGAGGTCGTGACGGCCGCGCGCGGCGACGAAGCCCTCCTCGCCCCCCTCGCGCCCGGGGCCCCGGACATCGGCGCCCAGGTCGTCTACGCGTTCGCGCGCGAGTGGGCTTGCACCACGGACGACGTCGTCATCCGGCGGACGACGCTCGGATACCGCGGCGCGGCGACGCGCGACGCGCTCGCGCGAGTGGAAGCGCTTGCCCGCTCCGCACGAGGTGGGCGGGCGGCGCCTCCCGTCCACAAGTAACAGACTGTTACTAATTCCAGCGGCCTTCGAAAAGCTGCCCGCTGCATGGTCTTCCTCGTTCGCCGACACGACCGTTCGCTCCGGCAACGCAGGACCGTTCGCTCCCTCCGACGCGTTGACCCTTTCGCTTCCCGGCCTCTCGTGGCATTCTTCGCAACAGCGTTGCGTCATGCGCGACCAGGCGTCCGTCCACACCGTCGTGAAAGCCCTCCGCATGCTCGCCGCGTTCGAGGGCGAAGGGAGCGAGCTCGGCGTTCGGGAGTTCGCCTCCCTCCTCGACGTCCACAGGAGCACCGCCTCGCGCCTCGCGCGGACGCTGACCGCGCACGGGTTCCTCGAGCGCGCCCCCGCCGGCGG
>JALZFU010000402.1 GCA_030861385.1 Actinomycetota bacterium | reverse complement strand
CGGCGGGCTTGCCGCGGTGCTGACGGCGACCTCGCCCGCGCGTCTCGCCCACCCCGACGGCGGACCGCCGCTCGCGGGGACGAACCCAGTCGCGATCGCCGTCCCGAGTTCGGACGGGCGCCCGCTCGTCGCCGACGTCTCGATGGGGAAGGCGACCTACGGCGACGTCCTCGCGGGACTCGCCTCCGAGGACGATCTCGTCCCGTTCGGCGGGAAGCACGCGCACAAGTCGTTCGCGCTCGCAGTCGGCCTTCAGGTGCTCGTCGACGCCCTCGCCGGCCCGGGCTACGGCGCCCTCATGGTCGTCGCGCGGCCGGACGCCGACCCGGTTCCCGCGCTTCGTACACTTGCCGCCGGCGTTCGCCTCCCCGGCGACCGCTAGCCGCTCTTCCGAAGCTCGGCGAGGACGACCGGGTCGATCATGTCGCTTCCCTCCTCGACGCGATCCTCGAGATTCTCCGTGGCGACCCACTCGTGAAACGCGGCCTGAACGTCCGCCGTGTCGTAACCCAGCCGCTCGAGCCGCTCGCGGATCTCCCGCGCGAGCTCGTCGTCGACGGGGATCCACTCCTCCTTCGGCGTCTGCCCGAAGTAGAGCGTGTGGAGCTCGTAGAGCCGTTCGAGCTCGGCGATCGGCGCCTCGTGGTCGTCGACTCGGAGGTCGACGAGGACGTCGGAGAGGCCTGCGTAGCCGCCGTCCTTTCTCACGACGAGGAGCGCCGCCGACTGCTGCCCGCGACGGTCACCCCCCGCCTCCTGACCTGCCGCGAGAGCCGCGAGGAGCCGCTCGGCCAGCGGCCGGCCCCGAGTCGCCTCGAACGTGTCCGCGAGCGCGTCGACGGTCGCCTCGGAGACGAGGATGTTCCCCTGCGCCGCGTAGTCCGAGCCCGTCCGCCCGCCCGCCCACTCGAAGCAGCCGGGCCCGGTGAAGGACGCGCTTCCGCCGCCGGCGTCCACGACGCCGAGCTGGCGATCGTCTCGTCCCTCGTCGGCACTCGTCAGCCGCTCGACGGTCTCCTCCGCCGAGACGCCTTCGCGCAGGAGCGCGAGCCCGTCCGGCCCGTACCTCGGGTTCACGAACGACTGCGTCGCGATCGCTCCCACGTCGGGCTCGGCCCAGCTCACGAGCGAGCCGACGGCGAGGAACTTCGACTCGACGGCGACACCCCACTCGCCGCGCTCGCGGTCGCATGCCACGATCGAATACGTCGCGGGCCTAGCCATAGGTCATCCTCCGGAGGTCGAGCTCGAGGAGGTCGCGGCGGTCGGCCGGAACGATGACGCATGCAACCTCCGGTCGCTCGAGCGCTCGCTTGACGGCGTCGGGGTCGGACGCGCGGACGACGACGGGCGTTCCATGCTCGTGCGCTTGCCGCAGGCGGCCGACGTCCGAGACGTCGTCGAGGACGAGCGCATCGTGCAAGGGCGGCTCTCCGGCTCCCTCGACCGTGATCTCGGGCACGCGTCGGCCGGTCGCCCCGAACCAGCGCTCCCTCACAGCTCGATGGTCTCTCCCGGCTTCGGCGCGAGGACCTCGCAGGCGGACACGAGCTTGCGGCACTCCTCGGGCGTCCCGGTGAGGAGGGGGAACGTCGCGTAGTGGCAGGCGAGCATGCGGCTCACGCCGAGGAGCTCGACCGCGAGCGCGGCCTCGCGCGGCCCCATCGTGAAGTGGTCGCCGATCGGGAGGACGGCGACGGCGGGCTCGTAGAGGCGTCCGATCAGCTGCATGTCGCTCATGACCGCGGTGTCGCCAGCGAAGTAGAGCTTCGTCCCGTTCTCGAACTCGACCACGAACCCCGCCGGCTCGCCGAGGTAGACGGGCTCTCCGTTCCCGCTGAAGCCGCTCGAGTGGACGGCATTCGTCATCGTGAACCTGATCCCGTTCACGTCCTGAGTTCCGCCCTTGTTCATCCCGCCGCTCGACGCGCCCGCGACGCCCTGGCTCTCGAGCCACGACGCGAGCTCGAAGATGGCGACGACCTGCGGGGAGAAGCGCTTCCCGAGCTCGATCGCCTCGCCGACGTGATCCGGGTGTCCGTGCGTGATCGCCATCACGTCGATTCGCTCGGGCTCCGGCTCTCCCTCGGGGAAGCTCGGGTTCGAGAGCCAGGGATCGAGGTAGATCCGCTTGCCGCCCGGGCTGTCGATTCGAAACGTCGCGTGGCCGAGCCACGTGACCGAGACTCCTGGCATTCGCACTCCTTTCCTCGTGGGCGAGCGTAACCGAGGAGCGTCCGGCCCGGTGGCGAACCTGAGCGCGTGCCGGCCACGCTCACGGTCCTCCCCGCCGCGGCCGTCCTCCTCCCCGCCGCGCTCGCCCAGCGCGCCGGCGCCGAGCGGGCCGTCTTCTACCTCCTCCTGCTCGCGGT
>JALZFU010000051.1 GCA_030861385.1 Actinomycetota bacterium | reverse complement strand
TCGCGTCTTTGAGCATCACGTCATAAAGACCTTTGGGCACGTTGTGGGCAACCTCCACTGCCACCGTCCCGAGAAGTCCCTGCCCAGCGCGGCGATGCGGATGAGAGGACTTGAACCTCCACGGGCTTTCGCCCACACGGACCTGAACCGTGCGCGTCTACCAATTCCGCCACATCCGCGCGGCTGCGATCGATTCTAGCGATGCCCGTCCCGCGAGCCGTCAGCGCCGGGAGCGGCCGTCCCGCTCCTCGATCACCGGAAGGTTCGCGAGGTCGCGTTCGACGCTAGCGGCGAAGTCGTCTTCCTCCCCGTCCCCGCGGATGAGTCTCAGCTCCGACTTCCGGCGCCTGCGTGAGCGCGTCGAGCGAGCATCGGCGCCCACGCGCGCCACTAGTCGAGGCCATTCCGCCGCAACCAACAGGACGACGGCGCAGACGAGGAGGACCAGCGCGAAGATCCCCACGGCCCCATTCTAGAGGAGCGGTCGCGCCGTCCGGCACGCGGTCGAGACGACGGTGTCGCGAGTTTGCGAAGCGGGCTAACGGAGAGGGAGCGGCTGCCGATAACGACGGCATGCGTCAGGAGGTGTGGATCCCGCTCCTTCTCCTCCTCGCGTGGGCGACCGTCGCGCGCGCCGTGCTCGTCTTCGCGCAGAAGCTTCCGCCGACCTGCGCCCGCTGCGGGCGGAAGCTCGAGCGTCGCCATCTCGGCGAGCCCGTCTGTCGCTGTCAGCAGCGTCGCTAGGCGACGTCGCCGAGCGCCCCGGCGACGAGCAGGGCATGGACGTCCTCACGAAGCGCCGTTGGCTCGTCGACCGTCCCATTCCGTCCGTTCGATCGCGCCTTCGACCCCCTTCGCGAGGAGCGGATCGAACGATGAGGCCCGTGCGAGCGGGACCGGTCGCAGACTCCGCGACGGCGAACACAGGCGGCCGCCGAGGACGCTACGCGGCATAGTTGAAGCCGCGGGACGAGAGCGCCCCTCGCCGGGCGAGAGCGTCGCGGGGGGGCGAGCGGTCGGGAGCCCCGAAGAGGACGGGATCGCGCACGAGTGAGACGGCGGAGAGGAGCGCCTCGAGAACCTCGTAGTGCCGCCGCCCCGGCGCCTCGTTCCACGCGGTCGGGATGTCGTTCACGGCAGCGGCGAGGGCGAGATTCGCCATTTGAAGGGCGCGAAGCCCGAGTTCCTCGTCCACGGAGCTGCGGCGCCAGACGGCGAGCAACGCGCCGGTCGGCGACCATCGCGCCGCGTCCTCGCTCGTGGGGTCGACGACGCGCGCGAGCTCGTCCTCGGCGGTCGCACCGCGACACCAGCCGTGCTCGACGAGCTCGTAGGCGTCCGCCAGCCAGCGCTCGGCGAGCTCGGCCGGCCGAACCTCGGACCGGCGGTTGATCTGCGAGTGCTCTTCGATCATCGCCATTCGTTTTGCGAGCGTGCGCTCGCTGCCGCCCGCACATCCTCGCAGACGCCCTTTTCGTCGCGGCGGTATCGGAAGCGGTATGCATGAGTATTCCCTGCGGTATTGACTTCGTTCTTCGCTCGGGCGTGATCGCCTTTTCGGCGCGCGCGGCCTCGAGCAGCTCCCGGCATGCGGGGAAGCAGACCGCGAGTGCGCGGTCCGCACGCGTCGCCGCCGGCATGGACTTTCGCACCGAAAGACCTGCGCTTCGAGTACGATTCGCCCTTCCGCGGCGAGCGTGGGCCACTGGCCTCCCGGCGTCGACGTGATCGTCCGTCACGAAGGGCAGATGCTCGAACTCTCCAACTCACCCGCGTCCAACCCCGTCGAGGCCGCACGTCGCGCGCTCGACGCGGCCCTCGCCGCCGTCGCGGAGGCCGGATCCGCCAACTCGATTCAGGCCGTCGCGGACGAGATGCCGGTCGCGCTCGGCGTCGACTTTGCGAACATCAGAGTCCTCGGCCTCGACCGGCGCCTCCACCTCGTGGCGGCGTCGGGCTGTACCACCATGGAGATTCGGCGGCGAGCCTTCCATCCGCTCCCCGCCGCCGTCGTGCGCGAGACGCTCGCGACCGGCGGGCACGACGATGTCGCGAGGTCGCTCGGAATCCCGTGGATACGCGTCGTGTGGGTCGAGGGCGAGGAAACGCTCGGGTCGATCGCCGTCGGTGCCCGTTCGAAGCGACGACCGGATCCAAGCGGCCTTCGTGTGCTCGTATACGTGGCGGATCAGCTCGCGGAACCGTTCTCGCGGTT
>JALZFU010000391.1 GCA_030861385.1 Actinomycetota bacterium | reverse complement strand
GCCCTCTACGTGCGCCCGAACGCGGCCGCGAACGCCGCCGTCCGCAGGCTGAAGCGAAGCGGCGTCGCGATCGTCGTCTTCACCGACGCGCCGGAGGCGCTGGCGCGGGTCGTACTCGCGCACGTCGGAGTCGCGCGCGCGGTCGACTGCATTTGTGTCGGGGCGGCACCGCGCGGCGCACGGGTCGTGCGGGAGACGGCCGAGCTTCCGGCGATCGCCGCTTCGACCCGCTAGTCGCCGGCCGGGCAGCACGCCCGCCGCGGCATCGGGCGCCGAACGCGGGTCGGCGACGCCTCGACTTGGTCCGGGCGCCGGGCCCTCACGAGAGCCGGCCGCTACCATCGGCCCAATGGCCGAGCGGAAACACCTCGACGACAGGCAGCTCGACGCCGTCCTCGAGCGTCTCGACCGTCTCTGCGACGAGGTGCACACGTTGAATCGCCGGATGGACTCGACCGAGGCCCTCATCCGGATCGCGCACGAGCTTTCGACGCTCAACGAGTCGTTGCAGACACTCGCCTACGCGGCGCTCGGGCATCAGGGCCCGCAGGTTCGCCGCCGGCGCTCCGCATAGCAAGTAACAGACTGTTACTTGCTCAGGCGGGCGACTGGACGACCCCGGCGACCCGGACGCCGGCCCCGGCGAGACACGAGGCCAGGTACGGGCGCGGCGTCACGGAGCGGCAGGACCGGCGGCGCCCCTGCTCGCTAGCGGAGAGGTTGCCGAGAATCGTCCCGATGCCGTAGTAACACCGGGGGCGGAGCGAGCGCGCGACGAGGCGGCAGAGCTCGGAGGCCCGCCGGCCGTTCGCGTAATTCGAGGTCATGTCACGCGCGGCCCCGTAGACGCAGCTGACCGCGTGCTCGCCGGCGAAGCGGCAGAGCCGCGCCACCTCGGGCGGGCTCTGACGGGTGAATCCAGACGCGTCGCGCCCGTACGACTCGAAGCACGTCGCGACCCAGTCTCGCTCGACCCGGCGACAAACCTCGGCCGTCTTTCTCCACTCGTAGCCGTTGAGCTGGCTCACCCGCGAGGTCACCATGAGGTAGCAGTAGAGCTTGTGGCGCTCCTTTACGACCTGGCACGGGTAGACCGGATCGTCGTCGCGGAGCCACTTCGACTTGACGCCGTACGTCGACGAGATGTTCTCCATGAAGACGCCGCCCGTGCACGACGTCTGATCCCACTCGGTGGCGAGGCGATCGCAGATCGAGAGCGAGAAGGGGAGGTCGTAGCCGCTTCGGATCATGAGCCCGTGACCGAGGCCGTGCACGCACTGGTAAGCCAGGAAGGTCGTCCGCCGGATGCCGGGGTCGTCGCAGATTCGGCGGGCCGCCTCCCCGAGCTCCTCGATGCCCGAGACCCCGGTGAAGGCGCGCTCGAGGATGCCGTGGTAGTAGCCGGACCAGCAGCTCGCCGAGCCGAGCGCGAACGCCTTCGCAACGTTGCCGTGGAAGCGAGCGAGCGCGGCGGAGCCGATCGTGTGGACGATTCGGTGGCAGTCCGCCTCGACGGCCTTGTTCGTCTCCATCGCGCGGTCGAACTCCGCGATCGCCTCCCGCGGCCCCTTCTCGTAGGAGAGGTTCCCGAACGCCTGCTCGTAGCAGCGCCCCTCGCCGCCGGCCGTGCACTCGGCGAGGTCTGTGTCGTCGGGTTTGAAGTGGCCGGCGACCGGATGCGGATTCGCGGCGCTCCCCACATGGGCCGCATGCCCCTGGTGCGAAGGCTCGCCACCGCCTCGGAGCGCCACCGCTGCCGAGACGGCGCCGGCGGCGACCAGCACGACGGCTGCCGCGATCACGAGCCGGGCCCTGGACAGGGCAAGCAGCCTCATGAGAGTAAGAGTACGTCCGGCGCGCGGAAGCGAAAGGCGTTCGCGCGAACGTGGAGAATCGTCGGGCGTGACGCCGCGCGACGTGATCGAGGTCATCGCGATCATGCTCTCGGCCGGGCTCGCCTCCGAGGCGGTCGCAGCGCTCCTCCGCCTCCCGCGCATGGTCGTCCTTCTCGCGGCGGGAATCGTGCTCGGCCCAGAGGCGACGGACGCGATCGACGTCCCGCTCGACTCGATCGGCGTCGAGCTCCTGCTCTCGCTCGGAGTGTCGTTCATCCTCTTCTACGGCGGGCTGAACCTCTCGTTCGCCGTGCTCTCGCGCGTCGGGATCGGGCTCGGCCTCCTCGCCGTCCCCGGCGTCGTCCTGACGGCGCTCCTCACGGGCACGGCGGCCGCCTGGGCATTCGACCTCCCCTTCGAGGCGGGATTCCTCGTCGGGGCGGTCGTCGCTCCCACGGACCCCGCCATCCTGATCCCACTCTTCGAACGGCTGCGCGTCCGGCCGAAGCTCGTCCAGACGATCATCGCCGAGTCGGCCCTGAACGACCCGACGGGCGCCGTCCTGGCGCTCGCGACGGCGACATTCGTCGTCCAGGGAGGAGCGTCGCTCGCGACGCCGCTCGTCGACTTCGTCGTCGACATCGCCATCTCGACCGGGCTCGGAATCGCGTTCGGCCTCGTCCTCGCGGCCGTCCTCTCGGCGCGACCGGTCGGGATTTGGCGCGAGTTCCCGGCGATCGCGGTCGCGGCCGTCGTCGCCGCCTCGTACGTCTCGATCGACTTCGCCGGGGGAAGCGGCTACCTGGGCGCGTTCATCGCCGGTCTCATCGCGGGGAACGCCGGCTCGCTCCGCCTCGAGGCCCACGAGCACCACGAGCGCGACCTCGACCGCTTCGCCGGGACGGTGACCGACGTGGTCGTGATCCTCGTCTTCGTCGCCCTCGGCGCGAACCTGCCCCTCGGGACGATGGTCGAGAACTTCGCCCCCGCCCTCGCCGTCGTCGCCGTGCTCCTCTTCGTCGCCCGTCCGCTCACGGTTCTCGCGTGCCTCCTCCCCGACCGGCGTGGAGGTTGGACGCAGAACGAGCTTCTCTTCCTGAGCTGGACACGCGAGACGGGCGTCGTGCCCGCGTCCGTCGCGGGACTCCTGATCGCCCGGGGCGTCCCCTACGAGGACGAGATCCTGACCGTCGTCGCGCTTGCGATCTGCGCGACGCTCCTCCTGCAGGCGACGACCAAGCGCTGGCTCGCGCAGCGCCTCGGTCTCGTGGAACCGGAGCCGGCGTGGTGAGAGCGCCACGCACGCTCCACCCGACCCAACTCGTCGCGCTCGCGTTCGCGCTCGCGATCGGCGCCGGCGGCCTCCTCCTCTACCTGCCCGTCTCGACGGCGGAGCCGGGGAACGGCTCGTTCATCACGGCGATCTTCACGTCGACGTCGGCCGTCTGCGTCACCGGTCTCGTCGTCGTCGACACTCCGAACTACTACAGCCATTTCGGACAGGTCGTGATCCTCGGCCTGATCCAGGTCGGCGGGTTCGGGATCATGACGCTGACCTCGCTCCTCGCGCTCCTGGTCGCGCGCCGGCTGGGGCTTCGAAGCCGCATCGTCGCCCAGGCCGAGCGGGCAGGCGTCGAGCTCGGCGACCTGCGGCGGGTGATCTTCGGCGTCGCCGTCCTGAGCCTCAGCTTCGAGGCGGCCGCCGCAATCGTGATCGCCCTCCGGCTCGCTCTCGGCTACGACTACCCGATGGGATCGGCGATCTACCGGGGGATCTTCCACTCGGTCTCCGCGTTCAACAACGCGGGGTTCGCGCTCTGGAGCGACAACCTCGTTCGGTTCGTGACCGACGGCTGGATCAGCGTCGCGGTGTGCCTGGCGATCATCGCGGGCGGCCTTGGCTTCCCCGTCTGGTTCGAGCTGCGGCGGTGGCCGCTCTCGCCGCGCCGCTGGTCGGTTCACACGAAGATCACGCTGGCGATGACGCTCACGCTCCTCGCGTTCGGGACGTTCGCGATCCTCGGCTTCGAGTGGTCGAACGGCGCGACGCTTGCCCCTCTCTCGACGCCGGGCAAGCTGCTCGCGGCGTTCTTCCAGGGCACGGTGCCGCGGACGGCCGGCTTCAACTCCGTCGACTACGGGGAGATGCACCAGGAATCGCTGCTCGTGACGGACATGCTCATGTTCGTCGGGACGGGGAGCGCGGCGACGGGCGGCGGGATCAAGGTCACCACGTTCGCGGTCCTCGCGCTCATGGTCTTCGCCGAGCTCCGCGGCGAGACGACCGTAAACGCCTTCGATCGGCGCATCCCGCCGGCCGCGCAGCGGCAGGCTCTCACGGTCGCGTTCGTCGCGATCAACGCGGTCGTGGTCTGCACGCTGGTCCTCATGGCAGTGAGCCCGTTTCCCCTCTACCAGACCCTGTTCGAGTCGATCAGCGCGTTCGGTACAGTCGGCCTCTCGACGGGAATCACGGCTGATCTGCCGAGCAGCGGAAAGATCATCTTGATCCTCCTCATGTATCTCGGCCGCGTCGGGCCACAGACCCTCGGCGCAGCGCTCGTGCTGCGCGAGCGCGAACGCCTCTTCCGGTACCCCGAGGAGCGGCCGTTGATTGGCTAGACGGGGCGACTTCGTCGTGATCGGCCTCGGCCGCTTCGGGGGCGCGCTCGCGGCCGACCTCGTCCGGCACGACCACGAGGTCCTCGGCGTCGACGTCGACGGGAAGCTCGTCCAGAGCTTCGCGCACACGCTGACTCACGTCGTCCAGGCGGACTCGACCGACCTGGAAACGATGCGCCAGCTCGGCGCCGCCGAGTTCGCGACGGCGGTCGTCGCAATCGGAACCGACCTCGAGGCGAGCATCCTGACGACGTCCGTGCTCGTCGACCTGAAGGTGGGAAACATCGTCGCGAAGGCGATCTCCGAGTCGCACGGGAAGATCTTGGAGCGCATCGGCGCGAATCGCGTGATTTTCCCGGAACGGGACATGGGAATCCGCGTCGCCCGCAGCCTCGGGGGGCGTGACGTGATCGACTACATGGAGCTCGATCCCGGCTTCGTCCTTCTCGAGACGAAGGCGCCGCCGGAGCTCGTCGGAAGGACGCTCGCGGAGGCCCAGGTCCGGAAGCGCTACGGCCTGACGGTCGTCTCGATCAAGTCGCCGAACCAGCCGGCGACGTACGCGACGCCGGAGACGGTGCCGCAGGACGGCGACATCCTCGTCGTCGCCGGGGACACCAAGAAGGTCGAGGATTTCGCCCAGCTCCGCGAGGCCTAACGCCCGGCTACTCGGCGGTAGGGTGTGACGCCCGATGAAAATCTTCGTCGTCGGCCTCGGACAGGTTGGCTCGACGGTCGTCGAGGCGCTCTACGACGAGCACGAGGTCACCGTCGTCGACCAGGACACGGGACGGCTCCGCGCCATCGCGGAGCGCTACGAGGTGGCGCCGATCCAGGGCAACGGTGCGAGCCGCCGCGTCCTCGCGAGCGCCGGTGTTCGAGACGCCGACCTCCTGATCGCCTGCACGTCGCGAGACGAGGTGAACATCGTCTCGTCGATGTTCACGAAGCGGCTCTCACCGGCCACGAAGACGATCGTGCGGACGACGAACGTTGAGTACCTCGACCTCTGGCGCGAGCGGGAGCTCGACGTCGATTTCATGGTCTCCTCCGAGGAGGAGACGGCGCATGCGGTCTCCCGGATCATCGGCGTCCCGGCGGCGCGTCACACCGACGTCTTCGCGGACGGCCAGGTCCAGATGGTCGAGTTCGACGTCGAGCCCGGCGCGGCGACGAGCGACGGAAGCGCGCCGCTCAGCGAGGCGGCGCTACGCGCCGCACGCCCGCACGGCGGCGGCGTCG
>JALZFU010000377.1 GCA_030861385.1 Actinomycetota bacterium | reverse complement strand
GGGTTCGCGGGGTCCTCGCCTACTCGTCGCCGGGAACGCCGAACGCCGGCGCGGATGCGGGATCGACGGCGCGTACGACGTACTCGTGGATCTGCGGCTTCCAGAGCGCCCAGAGGCGGCCGAGCTCCTCGATCGGGTCGTCCTCTCGCCAATCGACCCGCAGGTCGACGACGTACCAGGGGACGCGGTCGACGACGATCATCCCGGACGAGCGAACCGGCCCGCCCTCGCCGCCCGCATCTCGTCCACCCTGGAGCGCTCTCAAGAGGCGGTCGCCTAGGTGAGCCGACGGTTCCGCGAGGAACGCTTCGACCATCGCGGAAGGAACGCCTTCATCGGACAGGAGGTTGCCGGCCGCGGCGCACCCCGGGGCGGTGCGCGCCGCATGCCGGCCGAGCGTCTGCTCGCCCGAAAACGTCGCCCCGCGGCCGTCGAGATCGACCACGGTCAACTGGCGGTACTCGATATTCGGCGCCTCGGCGACGACGTCGGCGAGCGCGTGCTCCGCGGAGCGCCCGCGCTCGAGCTTGTCGAGGAGCGCGGGGCCGAGGGTCGGGTCGGTGATGTTCTGGGTGCAGGCCGCGCCGACGCGGGCGCGGGCCCAGGGGCAACGAGCCGCGACGGCCGGGCTCGACGACGTGACGACCCCGCCGAGCATGCCGGTGCGGTCGCATCGTCCAATGAGCGAGAAGGTCACGGGAGGACCGCCGTCGCCGTGACCTCCACGAGCCACTCCGGCCGCGCGAGCGCGTCGACGACGAGGCCGGTGAACACGGGGAAGACGCCGCGGAGCCGTTCTCCCAGCGCTCGGTACACCGGTTCGCGGTAGCGGATGTCGGTCAAGTAGACGTGGCAGGCGACGAGGTTCTCGAGCGACGCTCCCGCTTCCAGCAGCAGGAGTTCGATGTTGTCGACCACCTTGTGCGCCTGAGCGGCCGGATCGCCGGCTGCAACGCTCTCGCCCGTGTCCAGGTCCTGGGCCACTTGCCCGCGCAGGTAGATCGTGTTGCCGGCGACGACCGCCTGGCAGAGGTCGTTCGAAATCCGCTGCTCCGGATAGGAGTCGGCCGTGTTGAAGGGTCGGATCCGCATGTGCCCCCCTGCTTCGAGCCGCCCGCTCACGCCGGGCTCGCGACCGACTTCGAGATGCCGGCGGAGGCGAGGACGAGGTCCATCGGCCGCTCGAAGTCGTAGTTGTTGTAAACGGCGAGCAGGTGCGCGAAGGGCGGCGACTGCGCGAAGAGCTGGAAGCTGAGCCGATGCCCCGCGTAGCTCGAGTCGACCAGGTCGCGCGCGAACGCGAACAGCTTCCGCCGGTCCTCACCTTCCCATTCGCCGACGCGGAAGTACTTCGCGAGCCAAGGCCCCGAACCGGGGTGCCGGAACGACGCGGCGCTCGGCGTGAGCGCGATTTGCGCCCCGCAGAGATCTCGCACCAGATGCACCATCTCCGGCAGCTTCGAGACGGCGAGGACGCGCCCGGTGTAGAGGAGGGCCTGATTCGGCATGAGCAGGCCCCCGGGGCTCACCTCCGCGAGCTCGACCGCCGCCGTGAGGTGAGCATTGATTCCCTCCCGGTAGCACACGAGCTGGGCGAGCTTCTCGCGCACCCCCTGATGCATCTTGACTCCGGTCTGCGTCGCGTTCGCGTAGGCCGTGCCGACGAGCAGGTCGGCGAGACGCAGGTGCCGTTGGACGAAAGCGAACATGCTGTAGCGGTGGAGCGTCGCGCGGATGAACTGAGCGGCTCTCGTGTGCCGATAGAAGAAGACGTTCTCCCAGGGGATCTCGACGTCGTCGAAGACGATCAGCGTGTCGATCTCGTCGAAGCGGTTGGCTAGCGGGTAGTCCTCGACGGGAGCGCGCCCGGCGAGCCCGGAGCGGCAGATGTGCCTCACCCCCGGTGCGTTCATCACGGCGAGGAAGCCGAGCGCGTAGTCGGAGAGCTCCTCGCTGCCCCAGTCCCCGATCGTCGGCTTGACGAACGCCTGGTTCGCATACGCCGCCGCGGTCTCGAACTTCGCCCCGCGCACGACGATCCCGTTGTCCGTCTCGCCGACGACATGGAGGAGGACGTCCGGATCCTGCTCCTGGGGACGCTTGGAGCGGTCGCCCTTGGGGTCGGTGTTTCCAGAGACATGGAACGGGTCGAGAAGAGCGGCGCGGCGGACGTGCCGTTTGATGTTCTCGGAGAATGTCGGGTCGATCTCGGCGAGGACGTCTTGCCCGTCGAAGAGCGACCACATCTCGCCCACCGTCTCGTCGCCGACGCGCGTCACGACGCCGCCGACGTCGTCGAGGACCGCGTCGACGGCCGTGCGCTTCGCACGCCAATCCTCCTTCGTGAGCGGCGGCTTCGAGCCGATCGCACACCGCTCCCCGGTCTCCGCGTCAACGTACGACGTGACGTCGCTCGTCGCTTCCTCGTGCGCGAGGTCGTAGATCCTCGCCCGCACGTCGACGATCGGCGTGAACGCGGGATGGGTTGTTACGTCCTCGACCTTCTCGCCGTCGATCCAGACCTCGCGGCCATCGCGAAGCGACTCCCGGTACGCCTCACCGGTTCGGATCATCTCCCCTCCTTCCCCTTGGCCTCGCTGACCGGGGTCCGCTGAGTTCGGTTGTCATCTGCGAGCACGCGCAGCGACGTCGCTCGACTCGCCTCGCGCGACGCGATCGCGGCGGCTCGACCTCGTGAGGGCGTCGACCGTCGAGCTTCCATCCACCTCCGCTGCCCGACCGTACACGTTCTCGCCGGCGATCTCGACCGAGCGGTCAACCCGAGGAGCTCATCGCCAGCGGTCGGCGCTTGCGTCCTCGCTAACACCGTGCAATCGTCGTCGTCATTCCTTGCGGAGCTCTAGCTCGCCCAAAGGGAAGGAGTGAGAATGCGCAGATCGATACTCGCCGTCCTCGCGCTCGCGGTCGCGGCGCTCGCGCTCGTCGCCGCGGGCTGCGGCGGAGGTGACGAAGAGGAAGGCCAGCCGGCCGGCCAGACGAACACAGCCGGCGGCGAAGGAGGCGCGGAGCTCGCGCCGATTCGCATCGCCTTCTCGACCTGGAACGGATACGCCGGCCTCGTGATCGGCGCCGACGGCGGCATCTTCAAGGACGAGGGCCTGGATGTTACGTACACGGTCATCGAGGACCCCGTCCAGCGCTTCAACGCGTTCAAGGCGGGTGAGCTCGACGCGATCGCGACGACGCCGGACACCTTCTCGCGGAACTATGCGCGTGGCATTGAGTCGGTGCAGGTCTTGGGCCTCGACGCGTCCGTCGGAGGCGATGGCATCGTCGCCGAGAAGGACATCACGTCGGTGGCGCAGCTCAAGGGCCAGAAGGTCGCCGTGAGCGAGGGCTCGACCAGCCAGTGGTTCCTCGCCTACGTTCTCGACCAGAACGGCCTCTCCCTCGACGACGTCGAGCAGGTGAACCTCACCTCGGGCGACGCCGGCGCCGCCTTCGCCGCCGGCCGCGTCCCCGTCGCCGTCACCTGGGAGCCGTGGCTTACGAAGGCCGAGAAGAACCCGAACGGCCACGTGCTCGTCTCGACGAAGGACTACCCGGACATCATCACCGACGGAGTCGCGTTCACGCCCGAGTTCGTCGAACAACATCCCGAGACGGTGGCGGCGTTCGTCCGCGCGTACGGAAAGGTGATGGACTCCATCGAGCAGAATCCCGACGAGGCCTTCGACCACGCGACCGACTACCTCGGTCAGTCGGTCGACGAGATCAAGGCGACGCTGGAGACCGTCCCGCTCTGGACGCTCGAGGAGAGCGAGAAGTTCTACGGGACGCGCGAGCAGCCGGGCCCGATCTACGACATCTTCACGAAGTCGGCTGAGTTCTGGAAGTCGATCGGCGAGATCGAGGAGATCCCTGACGCGAAGAACGCGATTGATCCAACGTTCCTCAGCGACGCCATCAGCGGGCAGTGACGCCACGCGGACGGCGCCCGCCCGGGCCGCCGGCGCGGCGCCCGAGGCGGCCCCGCCC
>JALZFU010000049.1 GCA_030861385.1 Actinomycetota bacterium | reverse complement strand
ACGGCACGAGGGCCGCCCCCCGCGGCCGGCGCCGGTCGTCGAGGCCGAGGACGACGGTCCGCGTCCCGGGGAGCGGCTCGCGGGGCCCGTCGCGCCGGAGCGGTTCGCCGTCCTCCAGGCGCTCCTCGCCTACCTCCTCGCTCGTTGCGGCGACGAGCCGCGCATCGCCATTCCCGCGATCGAGCTCTCCCAGCGCTTTCACCTCGGAAGCGAGGAGCTCGCGGAACACCTCTCGCTCCTCAACCTCGTGAACTTCGGCGGCGGCTGCTACGCCGTGTACGCGAACGTCGTCGGCGACGAGGTGCACGTGGAGAAGGAGCTCTTCGGCGAGACGTTCCGGCGGCCGCCGCGGCTCACGCCGCTCGAGGCGCGGGCGATCCGGCTCGCGCTCGAGTTCGTGGGACCGATGATCGCCGCCGAGGCGCACACCCCGCTCGAGCGCGTGCGGCAGCGGTTGGAGGAGACGTTCGGCCAGTTCGAGCTCGAAAACGGCGGCGAGCCCGACGAGGAGACCGAGGAGGAGCGGCTCGTCCGGACCTTCTCCGACGCGATCGCCGACCACCGGCTCGTCGAGATCGAGTACGTGAACGCGGAAGGAGAGCACTCGCGACGGGTCATCGAGCCGCATGTCCTCGAGCGCGAGCTCCCGTGGTGGTACGTCCATAGCTGGGACCGCGAGAAGGACGACCAGCGGAGCTTTCGCCTCGATCGCGTCCATCGCGCCGCACCGCTCGAGGAGACGTTCGAGCCACGGGCCGGCCTCGAGCCGGTGAAGCTCCGGGACGTTCGCACCGCCCGCGTTCTCTTCCGAAAGCGGGTCGCTCCGTGGCGGATCGAGCGCGGGGCGAAACCCCTCGCGGACGGCACCGCGCTCGAGGAGTTGCGCTTCGGAAGCACCGAGTGGCTCGTGGGCGAGATCCTCTCCCACCGCGGCGAGGCCGTCGTGCTCGAGCCCGAGGACGTGCGTGTCCGCGTCGCGGAGCGCGCTCGCGAGCTCGCGACGCCTCGTGCGAGAGAGAAGGCGCGCCGCTAGCTCCGTCCCGCCCGTTACCGCCCGCGCTTACGACGGCCGGGGGGCGATCAGCCCTTGACGACGCCGATCGGGCGAAGGCGGGCGACGCGTCGGGCGAGCCCTGCGCGCTCGACGACGTCGACGACCCGCTCGACGTCCTTGTAAGCGAAGGGTGCCTCCTCGGCGAGGCCCTTGTCGGACGGCGAGCGGACCGTGATGCCAGCCGCTTCCAGCTGGCGGCGGAGCTCGCGGCCCCCGATCCGCTTCCGCGCGGCCGTCCGGGAGAGCTCTCGCCCGGCGCCGTGGCACGTCGTCCCGAACGAGCGCTCGGTCGAGTCGGGCTCGCCGGCGAGGACGTAGCTCGCCGTGCCCATGCTCCCCGGGATGAAGACGGCTTGGCCGACGTCCCGGTGCGCGGCCGGTATCTCCGCCGAACCCGCCGGGAAGGCGCGCGTCGCGCCTTTGCGATGGATGCAGAGCTCGCGTCCCGCGTACGTCTCGAGCTTCGCGACGTTGTGGGCGACGTCGTAGACCTGACGCGTGCCGGTGGCTGCGTCGCGACCGAGGACGCGCGAGACGGCTCTCCGGATCACGTCCCCGATCGCGTGGCGGTTCGCCCACGCGAAGTTGGAAGCGGCAGCCATCGCCGCGAGGTACGCTCGCCCCTCGGGCGACGACTGCGGCGCACACGCGAGCTGGCGGTCGACGAGACGGATGCCGTATCGCGGGGCCACGGCGTCCATCCGCTTCACGTAGTCGGTGCAGACCTGGTGCCCGAGCCCGCGGGATCCCGAATGGACGAGCACGGTGACCTGGCCGTGTCGGAGCCCGTACACGGCCGCCGCGTCGTCGTCGAAGATGCGCTCGACCTCCTGGAGCTCGATGAAGTGGTTCCCCGAGCCGACGGTGCCGAGCTGTCCGCCGCCGCGCTCGCGCGCCCGTTCGCTCACGGCCGAGGCGTCGGCCGCGGGGAGGCGGCCGGCCGACTCGGTGTGCTCGACGTCGTCTTCCGTACCGATCCCGCGGGAGGCGACCAGCGCGGCGGGGCCCTCGACGAGGACGCGGTCGAGCTCCGTGCGACCGAGGCGAATGCCGCCTTCCTTTCCCGCGCCGGCCGGGACGGCGCGCGAGATCTCGTGGACGAGCGCTTCCTTCCGGTTGCCGAGCTCGCGCTCGTCGAGGGGCAGCGCGAGGAGCCTGACGCCGCAGTTGATGTCGTAGCCGACGCCGCCCGGGGAGACGACGCCGTCGGGCGTATCCATCGCGGCCACCGTGCCGACGGGGAAGCCGTAGCCCTGGTGGATGTCGGGCATCGCGAGCGCGGCGTCCACGATCCCGGGGAGCGTCGCGACGTTCTGGAGCTGCTCGAGCGAGCGGTCGACCTGGATCGCCGCGATGATCTCGCGATCGGCGAAGACCCGTGCCGGCACCCGCATGTCCTCGCGCGCCGGGAGCTCCCAGAGAACGTCGTGCACGCGGCGGAGGTCAGACATCGAGGACGACCGTCGCACGCCAGACGCCGTCTCGGGGCGTCAGCTCGAGGCCGTGGTAGGTGACCGCCTTGACGAGATAGCGCGGGGTCGCGGTCCGACCCTCGACGGTCGCCCGGAGTCGACTCTCCCGGAGCGCGACCGAGGCCCGCTCCGGCAGGAGTCCGTCGGTCTCGGCGAGGTAGACGATCTCTCCCAGCCAGTCGGCGAGCAACGTCGCTCGGTCGGTCGCCGCAAGCTCCACGTCGTGGCGCTTCGGCTCGCCCCGCGGATCGTCGCCGAGGACCTCCGCAAGCGCGAGCGCCGCCTCGACGAAGACTTCCGTCTCACTTTCCCCTTCCACCTCGAGACCAAGCTCGCTCGTGTGATCGGTCCAGCGGTGCACGGCGTCACGACGGTGCGGGGAGGCGCAGCGTGAACTTCGCTCCCTCGCCCTCCTCCGACTCGACGTCCAGCGCCCCGCCGTGCGCCTCGGCGATCGAGCGCGCGATGAAGAGGCCGAGCCCCGCCCCGGCCTTCGAGCGCGAGGCCGTCGTCGCCCGGCCGAACTTCTCGAAGATGACGCGCTGCTCCTCGCGTGAGATTCCGGGCCCGTGGTCGACGACGCTGACGAAGACGGCGCCGTCCTCGCTCGCCGCGCGAACCTGCACCTCGTCGCCCGCGACCGTGTACTTGACCGCGTTCGTCACGAGGTTCATGAGGAGCTGACGGATCCGTTCGCGATCCGCCCGAACGGGCGGGATCTGGCCGTCGACGTCCGCCCGGACCGAGACCTCCTCCTGCCCCAGATCCACGACCGCCGCCACCTCGCGCACGAGTTCCGCCACGTCGACGTTCGAGAAGGTGTACGTGAAGGTTCCCGCCTCGACACGCGACGTGTCCAGCACGTCGCCGACGAGCTCCGCCAGGCGGGAGGTCTCCTCCTCGATCAGACCGAGGAACGACTCCCGCTGCGCGGGCGAGAGGCTGCGCCAGCGCTGCCGGAGCGTCGCGGCACACCCGACGACGGACGCCATCGGCCCGCGAAGCTCGTGCGAGACGAGCGAGACGAAGTCGGCGCGAAGTGCCGAGAGGCGCCGGAGCTCTTCGCCAGCCGTGCGCTCCGCCTCGAACGCACGGATGTTCTCGATCGCCGTCGTGAGCTGGCGACCGAGGAGGGTGACGAGCTCCGCGTCGTCGGCGGTGAACGCGTTCGCGTCGCGGCGCGAGACGGAGATCATGCCGAAGGTTCGGCCCGTAGCCGTCAGCGGCGCGACGATCCGCGAGCGCAGCCCCGCGTCGGCGAGCTCGCGCTCCTCGGGCGACTCCGGGTTCGTGTCCAGGTCGCCGCGGACGATCGTGCGGGGATCCTTGAGCAGCCGCCGGAGGATCGTGTCCGCGATCGGAAAGGACGTCCCCCGTGGGAAGAGCTCGTTCTCCGCGACGCCCACGTTCGCGAAGACGACCGCGCGATCGCTATCCGCGAGGATGAGCGCGAGACGATCGAACGCGAGCGCGGTCCGAACCTCGCGGACGAAGAGACGAAACGCCTCGTCGAGCTCGAGGGACGACGAAAGCGCCCGCGCCGCCCGGTTCACGACCTCGAGCTGGTCGGCGTGGCGGCCGATCTCGTCGCGAAGCTCCTCCGCCTCTCGGGCGCGCGACTCGGTAACCGCCGTCTCATGCCGCAGCTGATTCACGAGCCCGCCAATGATGAGGCCCATGATCAGCTCGACTCCGAGGGGGATCGTGACGTTTCGGACGTCGAAGTCGGGCGGACCGAAGCGATCGGCGCGCGACCACTCGGCGAAGGCGAGAAGCGGCGCGGTCGCGAGCGGAAGCGCGATCCCGCCGCGGACCGCGTAGCGAACCGCCGCCTCCACGACGGTGAGGAAGACGAGGGCGCGCGTCGGAACCGTCGGCTCGAAGGAGTAGAGGACGAAGTAGGCGAAGACGATTCCCGTATCGAAGGCGAGCGCGCTCAAGCCGAGGATCGCCTGCCGCCGGCCCTCGAGGCTGAGGCGCGCGAGCCACGCAAGCGCCGCGGCGCCGACCGCGAGCACCGCGGTCGTCGCCCACGCGTACGACTGGTAGCCCGGCGGGTAGCCGTGCGTGACGACCGCGACCTCGAGCACGGCCCAGGCGACCGCGCCGAGACGAATCCAGGAGATCCAGACCTCGAGCTCGCGCAACCGCTCCTGTTCACGCGTCACGTCGGTGCGCTCGCCTGCAGGCGGGTTAGCGCCCATCGCGCGTGCTCGCGAAGGAGCTCGTCGTCGCATTCGGCGTACCGCTCAGCGAGCGCGACGAGCCCCCGCTCCCGCGCGTTACCGGCCGCGACGAGCGCGTTTCGCCGCAGGTAGCGAGGGTCGTTGCGCGGGAAGTAGAGCCGGTCGTAGCGCTCGCCCAGCTGGTCGTCCGGCGCCTCGAGCCAATCGACGAGGGAGACGACGGGCTCTGCGTCCGCCGGGAGCGGCTCCCGGGCGCGGCGCTTCTCGACGCCCCGGTTCCACGGACAGACGTCCTGGCAGATGTCACAGCCGTAGACAGAAGTTCCGATTGCTTCGCGGTATTCCTCCGGTATCGGCTCGGGGGACTGCGTCCAGTAGGAGAGGCAGCGGGTCGAGTCGAGAACGCCCGGCTCGTCGAGCGCCCCGGTCGGGCAGGCATCGACGCAGAGGCGACAGGAGCCGCAGTCGAGCGCGAGCGGCGCGCTCGGCTCGACCTCGACGTCCGTGACGAGCGCCCCGAGGACGACCCACGACCCGTAGCGGCGGGTGATCAGGAGCGTGTTCTTCCCGTAGAACCCGACGCCCGCGCGCGACGCTCCCTCTCGGTCGACGTGCTGGTTCGCGTCGACGAGGACGCGGTAGCGGCCGCCGAGCGCGCGGCCGAGCCGATCGAGCTTCTCGCGAAGCTCGCGGTAGCGGTCGCTCCAGGCGTAGCGCGGAAGCCGCCCCTCACCCGGCCCCGGCTCCGGCCCCGGCGAATAGTACGAGAGCGCGGCGGAGACGACCGTCCGCGCCCCCGGGAGCAGGGTTTCCGGGTGGCAGGAGACGTCCGGCTGCGTCATCGTGAAGCGCATCTCGGCGAAGAGCCCACGCGCGCGCCGCTCGCGGATGTGGCGCTCGGTCTCCTCGTAGGGCTCGGCGGGGGCGGCGCCGATCACGTCGATGCCGAGCTCGTCGGCCAGCTTCTCGAGCTCGTCCTGCGTCACGCGAGGACCGTAGCAGCGGTCGTTACGATCGACCCTCGATGAAGGCGGTGCGAATCCATGAGGACGGCGGGCCGGAGGTGCTCCGCTACGAGGACGTCGCCGACCCCGTGCCGGGCCCGGGCGAGGTTCTGATCCGGCTCCGCGCCGCTTCTCTCAACCACCTCGATCTCTGGCTTCGCCGTGGTCTTCCCTCCGTCCCGAAGCCCAGGATCCTCGGGGCCGACGGGGCCGGGGTCGTCGAGGAGCTCGGCTTGGGTGCGGACGGTTTCCGGCCGGGCGAGCGCGTCGTCCTCAACCCGGGGCTCGACGATGGCGCCCGCATCGTCGGCGAGCACATGGACGGGACGCACGCCGAGCTCATCGCGATCCCCGCCGAATACGTCCACCGCCTTCCCGACGGTCTCTCGTTCGAGGAGGCGGCCGCGTTCCCGCTCGTTTTCGCGACCGCCTACCGGATGCTCGCCACGCGCGCCCTCCTGCGCGAGGGCGAGTGGGTGCTCGTCTGGGGGATCGGCTCGGGCGTCGCGACGGCGGCCCTCGCGGTCGCCAAGGCGCTCGGCGCGCGCGTCGTCGTGACCTCGAGCCGAAGCGAGAAGCTCGCGCGCGCCGGCGAGCTCGGCGCGGACGCCGCGGTTTCGACCGACGCGGACGTCGTCGAGGAGGTGCGCGCCCTGACCGACGGCCAGGGCGTCGACGTCGTCGTCGAGCACGTCGGCGAGGCGACCTGGAAGACCTCGCTGCAGGCGGCGAGGAAGGGCGGTCGGATCGTCGTCTGCGGCGCGACGTCCGGGCCGAACCCGCCGGCGAACCTGCACCGGGTCTTCTGGAAGCAGCTCTCGATCCTCGGCTCGACGATGGGGACGCGGGAGGACTTCCGCGCCGTCTTCGAGCTCGTCACGAGCGGCAGGGCGCGGCCGGTCGTCGACCGCGTCTTCCCGCTGAGCGAGGCGCGGGCCGCGCACGAGTACCTCGAGCGCGGCGATCAGCTCGGCAAGGTCGTCCTGACCGTTCCGTGAACGGCCGGCCCGGGGTTTCTCGCTTTCGAGAGGCGAGAACGAGCTCGACGTCGTCGGAGACCACGCTGGAGCGTCTCGCCCACGCGCGAAAGCGACCGCCGACGATGATGCGCGCGTGACGAGGTGGCGGCTCCGCGAACGAGCGAGCCTAGCGGGCGGCGAGGTGGCGTGGGAGCGGATCGGCGACGGTCCCCCGGTCGTGCTCGTCCACGGAACGCCGAGCCGGTCGTTCCTCTGGCGGAATGTGGCGCCCGCGCTCGCCGAGCGCTTCTCGGTCTACCTGTTCGATCTGCTCGGGTACGGCGATTCCGAGCGGCGGGAGGACCAGGATGTCTCGATTACCGCGCAGGGGCGGCTCCTCGCCGGACTGCTCGAGCATTGGGGGCTCGAGTCGCCCGACCTCGTCGGCCACGACATCGGCGGGGCGACCGTCCTTCGCGCTCACCTGATCGAGGGCCGAGCAGTGCGGCGGATCGCGCTCGTGGACGCAGTCGCCCTCAACCCGTGGAACACGCCCACGACGGCGCACATCCGCGCGCACCTCGACGCGTACCGGACGATGCCGATCCATATCTACGAAGAGATCGTGACGGCGCATCTGCGAAGCGCCGTCCATAAGCCGCTCGCCCACGAGGTCCTTGCCGCCTACCTCGCTCCCTGGCGAGGCGAGGACGGTCGGGCGGCGTACCTGCGAAAGATCGAGCAGTGGACGGACGACGACGTCGGTGGGCTCGAGCCGCTCCTTGCGAGCCTCCGCGTCCCGGTGCGGATTCTCTGGGGTGAAGAGGATCGCTGGCTCGACCGCTCGGTTGCCGATCGTCTCCGAGCCCGCATTCGCGATGCCGAGCTTCGGCTCATTCCGAACGCCGGGCACTTCTCGCCCGAGGACGCGCCCACCGTGGTGGCCCGCGAACTGCTCGAGTTCTTCGCGTCGGCGTCGTAACCCGGCTGCAAGCTCCACGTCGTCGGTCACGACACGTTTGTCGGGCAACGCCCCGGGAACGATCGCTTCGATGATCGTCCTGCTCGTCATCCTCGCGGCGGTCGTCGCGCTCGTCATCCTCGCGGCGGTCGTCGCGCTCGTCATCATCGGGTCGGCCGTCATCGGGCTGGCCTTCAAGCTGCTTTGGTGGGCGCTGATCGGCCTCGTCATCGGGGCGCTCGCGCGACTCGTCATTCCGGGAAGACAGACGATGGGGCTGCTTGCGACAGCCGCATCCGGAGTTGGCGGCGCAATCCTCGGTGGGCTCGTCGCGCACGCGATCGGCGTCGGCGCGATCTTCCAGTTCGTGATCGCGGTCGGCGTCGCCGCCGCGATCGTCGCCGTCGTGAGCGGGAACGAGCGCCGATACGCCTAGATTCCGCCTCGCCCCTCGCGAGGCGCCTACACGCGCTGCAGGTGCGTGTCCTTGAAAGCGGTCGGGTACTTCAGCCCGTAGCCGATCGCGCGGTCGACGCTCACGTGGGTGATCCAGATGAGGGCGATCTGGACGGCCGGGTCCGCTCCCGCGAGCGCGCCGACGGCAACGAGGAGCGCCGGAGGGACGTACGTGTGGAACGCGTCGTACGTCGCCGCGCCCGCGCGCGGGCCGGCGAGGTAGCCGACGAACGAGAGATCGGGCGCGAGCGCGAGGGCGACGAGCAGCCACCACGGATACCCGGCGTCGAAGTAGAGGACGAGCGCGGCGATCGCAACCGCGGCCCCCTCCCCGTGGAGTAGGAAGCGAGGGACGCGTTCGAGCAGGGCCCCCGAGCCTACTCGCACCGAAGCTAGCCGAAACCGAGGATGAACTTCGCGTCGTCCGACATCCGCTCGGGCGACCAGGGCGGGTCCCAGGTGAGCTCCGACTCGACCTCCTCGACGCCGTCCATCGACGCCACCGTCTCGCGGATCTGCTCCTCGATCATCGGACCGACGGGGCAGCCGAGCGACGTCAGCGTGTACTCGACGTGCACCTTCCGCCCCGCGACCTCGACGTCATAGAGGAGGCCGAGCTCGACGATGTCCATGCCGAGCTCGGGATCCTCGACAACTCGAAGGGCGTCGACGACTTCCTCGCGGGTCGGCACGAGGCCAGTCTAGCCTCGCCGCGGCGACGCGCACGCCTCCGCAGTCCGGAGATGCTACGCGAGGAGGCGAACCTCTTCCCTTCGCTCGCGTGCGAAGAAGTGGATCCCGTCCGTGAACTTCACCCAGTTGTGGCGGGTGCACATGACGACCGAGTGCGTGCGGGCGCTGTCCGCGAGGTAGCGAACGCCGCGCAGGAGGTCGGAGTTCGAGACCCCCGTTGCCGCGACCACGACGTCTCCGGGAGCAAGGTCGTCGGTCGTGAAGACGCGGTTCACGTCCTCGAGCCCGTATTCGGCCGCCTGAGCGATCTCGCTTCGCGTCGTCGGCCAGAGCTGCGCTTGCAACTCGCCGCCGAGGCAGCGGAGCGCCGCCGCAGCCATCACGGCCTGACGGGCGCCGCCGATGCCGATCGCGAGGTGATCGTTCGTGCCGCGGATCGCGACGCTGATCGACGCGGTCACGTCGCCGTCCGCGATCAGCTTGATCCGGGCGCCCGCGCTTCGGATGTCCTCGATCAGGTCCTCGTGACGAGGGCGGTCGAGGACGATCGCCGTGATGTCACCTGGATTGCGCCCGTACGCCTTCGCGATCGCATGTACGTTCTCGGCGACCGGGCGTCCGAGGTCGATGCGACCCCGCGCGGTCGGCCCGACCGCCATCTTGCGCATGTACATGTTCGGGAGGCGGGGCAGCGAGTCCGCGACCCCGACGGCGAGCATCGACATCGCCCCGTAGTCGCCCCGGGCG
>JALZFU010000369.1 GCA_030861385.1 Actinomycetota bacterium | reverse complement strand
CGCGACTCCCGTGACTCAACCCCATCGGGTCCGCTTCTTTTCCTTCTCGGCGATTTCAACGCATGCCCTCCGCCGGCGAGGAAACCGCGGGAAACGTCACAAGCCGAGCCTCCGAAGCTCTCCCTCGAGCACGCCGTCGACGACGCGGCGCTCCTCCGTGATCCGGCGCGCGTCGCGCAGGAGATCGGCGAACGCGCGGCGGACCGCCGGGTCGGTGATCGCTGAGCGCGCGAGCGTCGCCGTTCGCGCGAGCGCGGTTCGAGCGGGTCTCCGCGTCCAGGCGAACCAGAGCGCGTTCCATGCGTCGCTTCGGCGGCGTTCGGCCGTTCGCTCACCTCCCGACGGGTCGTGGTGTGCGACGACGTCCGCGACGTAGGCGAGGTGCCAACCCGCAACCGCCAAGTCGACGGCGAGAAGCGTCTCCTCGGATCCTGTTAACCGACCTCGGAAGCCGCCGACGGCGAGAAAGGCGCTTCGCCGAACGACGCAGCCGCACGCGAGGAATCCGAGGACGGCGGGTCCCGGCAGCTCGACGTCCGGAGCCAGCGGGCTCTCGCGCATCGCGATCGCCGTGTCGTCGTCTCGCTCCGACTCGCCGACGACGACGTGAGCGGCGATGAGGCCGAGACCCGAAAACTCGTCGAAGAGCGCGGCCGCGCGCGCGAGCGCGCCTTCGTGCCACCACGAGTCGTCGTCGCTGAAGGCGACGTACGGGCGGTCGACCGAGCGGGCGCCGATCGTCCGTGCGACCGGCCCGACGTTCTCGGTCAGCGAGATCACCTGCACGGCCGGGAACTGCGCGCGGACCGCGACCGGTGTTCCGTCCGAGGAGGCGTTGTCGACGACGACGAGCGGCGGCCGCTCCGCGAGCGCCTCGAGGCGGGCGAGCGTTCGCAGGAGCGATGCTCGCCGGTTTCGCGTCGCGACGACGACGGCGACGCGCGGGTCGCCGCTCCCCGCAGGCCGGTCGCTCGCGACCACGTCAGGAATCGGGCGGTTTTCGCTCCGGGTACCGCGGCAGCCCGTCGTCCGGGATCGGCTCCCACGGCGCCGCGTAGGCGACGTACTGCCGATAGCCGGGCCGAACGCCGGGGTCGTGGTCGAACGCGCCGAGCCGGACGGCGATCACGTCGGGATCGTTCGGGTGGCGGCTCCACAAGGCCGAGCCGCAGGCGGAGCAGAAGAGCTTCGCGAAGCCGTCGGGCGGCTCGTACGCTCGGATGAGCTCCTCGCCCGACGTGATGCGAAGCGATCCGGGCGCAAGCGACGCGCTGGCCGAGGCGGCCGTCCCGGTTCGTCGCTGGCAACGTCTGCAGTGGCAGTAGGCGGCCGAGACGGGCGGCTTTGCGACCTGGAAGCGGACGCGGCCGCACATGCATCCGCCCATGAGTGGACGATCGGTCGTCACCCGCCCGCGATCGCGCCGACGGGCGGGACGGTCCCGTCGCCGCCCACGGGTGTCCGGCCGACCGACCAGCCCGCCAGGAGCGGGCCGGCGAGCGTCCACGCCTCGCGACTGCCGCTCCCGAGGAGGTCGAGGCGCCTTCGGGTTCCGGCCAGGACGGCGATCGGCACGCGTGGAGCTTGTCAGATCGCGAGGTGCGGGATGGAACCTCTTACTGCGCGAGGCGGCCCATCACGGCATCACCCGTCGTCATCGCGCTCTCCGGCGCCGTCTTCGTCGCGCTCGCGCGTAACGACGTGGAAGCGCTCGTCGAGGCCGACCTCGACCGTTCTCCCGTCGGCGAGGCGGACCTCGACGCCGTACGCGGCGCCGTCGTCGCCGATTTCGGTCTCGACGACCGCGCCTCCGCCGGTGTGTGCGAGCGCCGCCGCGATTGCCTTGTCGCGCGCGTCCGCGGTGAGCGGGCCGTCGTCGCTGCGGCTGGAAGCGGCGACCGCGATCCCGCCGCCGACTGCCGCGAGCGCGAGCGCGAGGGCGCTGCTGATTGCGAGCTTTCGGTTCATCCCGACCTCCACGGTGTCGTTGACCTCGCCTGACGCTATGGAGCCCCGATGAATCCCCGGTGAGAAAGGGGCCAAAAACGCTTCTCATCGAACTCTCATCTCGTCGACGAGAATTCGACCACCGATGCGGATACTCGTCGTCGAGGACGAGCTCAAGATGGCGAGCCTGTTGCGCCGTGGCCTCTTCGAGGAGGGCCACGCACCGGACGTCGCGCGCACGGGCGAGGAGGCCGTCCGGATGGCGCGCGCGATCGAGTACGACGCGATCGTCCTCGACGTCATGCTCCCGGGCCTCGACGGGATCGGGGTCTGCCGCGTCCTTCGCGCGAGCGGCGTATGGGCGCCCATCCTCATGCTCACGGCGCGAGACGGCGTCGAGGACCGCGTCGCCGGGCTCGACGCCGGCGCCGACGACTACCTTCCGAAACCGTTCTCGTTCGCGGAGCTCCTGGCTCGCGTCCGCGCGCTCGCCCGCCGCGGGTCGGCCGAGCGACCGGCGGTGCTCGTCGTGCACGACCTCCGGCTCGATCCCGCGACGCGGCGCGTCTGGCGCGGCGAGGCCGAGATCCGCCTGTCCGCGAAGGAGTTCGCCCTTCTCGAGACGTTCATGCGCCGTCCAGGCCGGGTCCTCTCCCGCTACGAGCTCCTTGAGCACGCCTGGGACTACGCATACGAGAACCGCTCGAACGTCGTCGATGTCTACGTGCGCTACCTGCGGAGGAAGATCGATCGCCCGTTCGGGCGCGACTCGCTCGAGACGGTGCGCGGGGTCGGGTACCGCCTTCGGGGAGACGGGGCGCGGTGAGCAGGCTTCCGATCCGCGTCCGCTTGACGCTCGCCTTCGCTCTCGTCATGACGGTCGTCCTCGCGGCGGTCGGCGCGTTCCTCCACGCTCGCACCGGCGCCGCGCTCGCGGAGCAGATCGACGAGAGTCTCGCGACGAGGGCCGTTGCGCTCACGGGACTCATCCGCGAGCGCACCGGTCACGTACGGGGCGAGGACCTCTCGGGAGGAGAGGAGGAGTTCGCCGAGGTGGTCGAGCCGGACGGCTCTCTCATCGCCTCGTCTCGCTCCACGGCGCGGCCAGCTGTCTCCCCGCGCGAGGCGGCGCGAGCCGCGTCGGAAGCGTTCTTCTTGCGCCGGGAGGCGGTCGCGGGGATCGACGACCGACCTCTCCGGCTCCGCGTGGCGCCCGTCCGCGTCGGCGAGCGAACCGTCGTCCTCGTCGTCGGGGCCTCGCTCGAGGATCGCGCCGATGCGCTCGCGGGCCTGCGGACGCAGCTTCTCGTCGTCGGCCCGCTGGCCCTCCTCCTCTCCTCGCTCGCCGGGTACGGGCTCGCGGCGGCGGCGCTTCGACCCGTCGACGCGATGCGGCGCCGAGCGGCGGAGATCTCGGCCGAGCGACCCGGTGAGCGGCTGCCCGTTCCCGAGGGCGAGGACGAGGTCCGACGCCTCGGCGAGACGTTGAATGCGATGCTCGACCGCCTCGAAGCGGGGCTCGCGCGCGAGCGCCGCTTCGTCGCCGACGCGAGCCACGAGCTCCGCACGCCGCTCGCGCTGCTTCGCGCCGAGCTCGAGCTCGCGTTGCGGCGGCCGCGTTCTCTCGCGGAGCTCGAGGATGCGCTCCGCTCGGTCTCCGATGAGGTGGAGCGGCTCGCCCGGCTCGCCGAGGACCTCCTCGTCCTCGCCCGCGCGGACGAGGGGCGGCTCCCGCTCCGCCGAGAGCCGGTAGCGACGGGCGAACTCCTCACGACGGTCGCGGGCCGCTTCGCCGCCCGCGCCGCGGGCGAGGGGCGCGCGATCGTCGTCTCGGAAGGCTGCGAGCAGGTGCACGGCGATCGGCTTCGGCTGGAGCAGGCAGTCGGGAATCTCGTCGACAACGCTCTCCGCCACGGCACGGGGACGGTTCGCCTCGACGCCGAGCGAGACGACGGCCTCGTCGCGCTCTCGGTGAGAGACGAGGGGCCGGGCTTTCCGTCGGAGTTCCTCCCGCGTGCCTGCGAGCGCTTTGCACGCGCGGACGACGCTCGCACCGGCGGCACCGCCGGGCTCGGCCTCGCGATCGTCGACGCGATCGCCCGCGGACACGGCGGTGCCGTCCGCGTCGCGAACACGCCCGGAGGAGGCGCCGTCGTCTGGATGACCGTTCCGGCCGAGGGAACTCCGTCCGGCGAGCGGTGACCTTCCGGCCGGCGTACCTCGCCTACTTCCGCCGTCAGGCGCTCGAGGCGCTCACGGGCGCGGTCCTCGTCGCTTTCACGCTCCGCCTCGCGAGGGAGCGGCAGTAGCTCGCGCCGCGAGGTCGGCGAACGTCGTCCGCGCCAGGATGTCGATCGTCGCGTCGCGCACCTCGACCCACGTCTCGCGAAGCGAGCGCGCGACGAGGTCGGGGCACGGATCCGCGTTGCGGCGCGTCGCGTAGCCGATCGGGGCGAGCTGACCCTGGAAGAGGCGGACGACGCGTTCGAGCGTGATCTCCTCGGCCGGATTGTTCAGTCGATAGCCGCCGCTCGGGCCGCGGACGGAGCGGACGATCCCTGCCGTGCGGAGGACGGGCATCACCTGCTCGAGCACGGAGCGTGGCGACTCGGTCGCCTCGGCGATCTCCTCGAGCTTCAGCGGCCCGCCGTCCGAGACGGCGAGCGCGAGCACCGCGCGCGTCGCGTAGTCGGTTCGCCGCGAGACCCACACCTCGTCCTCCGTTCCAATTTGACACGGCCGTCGGGCGTTACGTAGCGTGGACAGCCGCTGTTCTTTACAGTAATAGTAGACAAACTAGGTAATCGGAGGTGCGGTGCTCCGGAAGACGCTCAGCCTCGCGACCGTCGTCGTGCTTCTTCCTCTCGTCGCCGTCGCGTGCGGCGGCACGGGCCAGGCCTCGTCCGATGGCGGGCGCGGCAAGCTCACGCTCGTCGCCTACTCGACGCCGCGCGAGGCCTATGAGTCGATCATCCCCGCCTTCGAGCGCAGCAAGGCCGGCGAGGGGGTTGCCTTCGACCAGTCCTACGGCAGCTCCGGCGAGCAGAGCCGCGCCGTCGAGCAGGGGCTGCCCGCCGACGTCGTCGCGTTCTCGCTCGCGCCCGACGTGACTCGGCTGGTCGAGGCCGGCCTCGTCGACGAGAATTGGGACGAGGGCGAGTACCGCGGCATGGTGACGGACTCGGTCGTAGTTCTCGTCGTCCGCGAGGGGAACCCCAAGGGCATCCATGACTGGGACGACCTCGTCCGCGAGGACGTCGAGGTCATCACGCCCAACCCGTTCACCTCGGGCGGCGCCCGGTGGAACGTCATGGCCGCCTACGGCGCGCAGGTAGAGCGCGGGGCGTCGAAGGAGGTAGGTGTCGACTACCTCCGTCGGCTCTTCGGGAACGTGCCCGTTCAGGACAAGAGCGCGCGCGAGGCGCTCGCGACGTTCGCGGGCGGCAAGGGCGACGTCATGCTCGCCTACGAGAACGAGGCGATCTTCGCGCAGCAGGCGGGCGAGAAGATCGAGTACGTCGTCCCCGACGAGACGATCCTGATCGAGAACCCGGTCGCGGTGGTGAACGAGAGCAAGAACCGCGCCACGGCCGAGGCGTTCGTCGAGTACCTGCGGACGCCCGAGGCGCAGCGCATCTTCGGCCAGAAGGGCTACCGCCCCGTCGTCGAGGACGTCCTGCGCGAGTTCGACTACGCGAAGCCCGCGAAGCTCTTCACGATCGAGGACCTCGGCGGCTGGGACCGCGTGATGGACGAGTTCTTCGATCGGGAGAGCGGTGTGATGGCCGACATCGAGCGCGACCGCGGCGTCGCGGTCGAGTGAGCTCGCAGGCGGGAGCGGTTCCGGCAGAGCGCGTCGCCCTTCCCGGCGGCGTGGTCACGCGCGGCTTCACGATGGGCTACCTCAGCCTGATCGTCCTCGTCCCGCTCGCCGCGGTCGTCTGGCGCTCGACGGAGGGCGGAGCGGGCGCCTTCTGGCGCGCGATCTCGAACCCGGCGGCGACGTCCGCTCTGCGGCTTACGTTCCTCGCCTCGCTCGCCGTCGTCGCGATCAACGCCGTCTTCGGGACGCTGATCGCCTGGGTGCTCGTCCGCGACGAGTTTCCGGGGAAGTCGCTCGTCAACTCCGTCATCGACCTTCCCTTCGCTCTTCCGACGATCGTTGCCGGGCTTACGCTTCTCGCGCTCTACGGGCCTCGCGGGCCGGTCGGCGTCAACGTCGCGTACACGAAGGCGGCAGTGCTCCTCGCCCTTCTCTTCGTCACGCTTCCCTTCGTCGTGCGCGCGGTGCAGCCCGTCCTCCTCGAGCTCGACCGGGAGATGGAGGAGGCAGCCGCCTCGCTCGGGGCGGGCGGCCTCGCCATCTTCCGGAGGATCGTGCTGCCGAACCTCGTCCCCGCCATCCTCGCCGGGATCGCGCTCGCGTTCGCCCGCGCCGTCGGCGAGTTCGGCTCCGTCGTCCTGATCTCTGGGAACATCCCGTTCCAGACCGAGGTCGCGTCCGTCCACATATTCAGTCAGATCGAGAGCGACAACACGACTGCCGCGGCGGCGGTCTCCGTGCTCCTCCTCGCGCTCTCGTTCCTCGTGCTCGTCGGGATCGACGCCGTGCGCCGGTGGGGATCGCGGCATGACCGCTAGACTCGGCCTCCGCGCCGTCGCGCTCGCGTATCTCGCGGCGCTGCTCGTGCTCCCGGTCGGCTACGTCTTCTTCAAGACCTTCGAGAACGGCGTGGCGCCCGTCTGGGAGGCGATGACGACGCCGCAGGCGCTCCACGCGCTCTGGCTCACGGTGATCATCGCGCTCGTGGCGGTGCCGCTGAACACGGTGTTCGGCGTCCTCTGCGCGCTCGTCCTCGTCCGCCAGCGCTTCTACGGGAAGGCGCTCTTGAACGCCGTCATCGATCTCCCCTTCGCGCTCTCGCCCGTAGTCGTCGGCCTTTCGCTCGTCCTCGTCTACGGGCGCGACGGATGGCTGGGGGGCTGGCTCACCGACCAGGGGATCAGGATCATCTTCGCCGTCCCCGGGATGGTGCTCGCGACCGTCTTCGTCTCGCTCCCGTTCGTCGTGCGCGAGGTCGTCCCGGTGCTGCGGGAGATCGGAGTCGAGCAGGAGGAGGCGGCGGCGACGCTCGGCGCCTCGCCCTTTACGACGTTCTGGCGCGTCACGCTGCCGTCGGTTCGATGGGGGGTCACGTACGGCGTCGTCCTCGCGACCGCGCGCGCCCTCGGCGAGTACGGCGCCGTCTCGGTCGTCTCCGGGAAGCTTGCGGGGCGGACCGAGACCCTGACGCTCCACGTCGAGGAGCGCTTTCAGGCGTTCGACCTCACCGCCGCGTACACGTCTTCGGTCGTTCTGGCCATACTCGCGCTCTTGACCCTGCTCGCGATGAACGTGTTCCGCCGCGGTGCCGCCCCGCTCTCGTCCTCGGCGGTGCGCCCGGCTCAGCGAGCGTCCCCCGGAGTTCCCGTTCCGGCGACCTCAGAGGAGGAGTAGACGTGGCGATCGCCGTTCGCCGAGTGAGCAAGCGCTTCGGTGCGTACGTCGCCCTCGACAACGTCTCGCTTGCGATCCCGACGGGCTCGCTGACGGCGCTCCTCGGCCCAAGCGGCAGCGGCAAGTCCACGCTCCTGCGCGTCATCGCCGGGCTCGAGGAACCAGACCAGGGCGACGTCGCGATCCTGGGCGAGGATGCGACCGGCCTCCCGCCCCAGAAGCGCGGCGTCGGATTCGTGTTCCAACACTACGCGGCCTTCAAGCACATGTCGGTGCGCGAGAACGTCGCCTTCGGGCTCAGGGTCCGGAAGCGTCCGCGTGGCGAGATTCGGGGGCGCGTCGACGAACTCCTCCAGCTCGTGCAGCTCGACGGCCTCGCCGACCGCTACCCGTCTCAGCTCTCCGGTGGCCAGCGCCAGCGAATGGCGCTCGCACGCGCGCTCGCGGTCGAGCCGAAGGTGCTCCTGCTCGACGAGCCGTTCGGCGCTCTCGACGCGCGCGTGCGCAAGGAGCTCCGCGCCTGGCTTCGCCGCCTCCACGACGACGTCCACGTGACGACGGTTCTCGTCACGCACGACCAGGAGGAGGCGATGGAGGTGGCCGACCGGATCGCGCTCATGAACGAGGGGCGAATCGAGCAGGTCGGCAAGCCGCGCGACCTTTACGAGCACCCCGCCAACGAGTTCGTGCTGACGTTCGTCGGGCCGGTCAACCGGATGGGCGACGGGTGGGTCCGGCCGCACGACGTCGAGCTTCGCCTCGAGCCGAACGGCGCGACGCGCGAGGCGACGGTCGAGCGCGTCGTCCACCTCGGCTTCGAGGTCCGGGTGGAGCTCGCACTCGCGGACGGACGGCGAATCTCGGCACAGGTGACGCGAGACGAGGCCGAGGAGCTCGCGCTCGAGCGCGGGCAGACGCTCTTCGTCCGTCCGGGCCGGGCGACGGTGGTCGGTGCGCCGTCCGCGGACGCGAAACTCGTGTAGTCGCGTACCCAGGCGGTGCGATTCGCGGGCGAGAAGGCGGCAAGGAGCGTTCTCCTGGCGCTCGCCGTGATGGCGGGGTGCACGCCGGGAGCCGGCGAGGACGCCCGAGTTGCGGGCGCCCGGCCAGAGACGCGACCACGGCTCGTTCGCGTCCCAAACGACGGGATGCCGACGCGGGTCGAGATCGGCGGGTACCGCCTCGTCGTCCGATGCCGCGGACGCGGCCGGCCCAACGTCGTCCTCGAGGCGGGATACGGGCTCGCCTCGGGCCGCTGGCGGGCGGCCCAGGCGGCGATCGCGAAGACGAACCGCGTCTGTGCCTACGATCGGCCGGGCCTGGGAGGAAGCGACGTGCGTCCCCGCGACGTGGACAGAACCCCGGCGCAGGAGCTCCACGTCCTGCTGCAGACGATCCGCCTCGAGCCGCCGTACGTCCTCGCCGGTCATTCTCTCGGCGGCGCGCTCGCGGCGGGCTACGCGGCGGCGTATCCCGAGGACGTCCTCGGCCTCGTCCTCGTGGACTCGGTCGATCCTCGCGCTCTCCCGGACGGCGCGGTCTCCGAAGGCCGCTCACAGGTCGACCTCGGCGGCATCGCCGAGGCGGTTCGCGAGGCCGACTCGCTCCGTGACCTCCCGATCGTCGTCCTCGAGCGCGGCGTCGGAAGCGACGCCGGCTGGCGCGAGATGCAGGCCGAACTGGCGAAGCTCTCGTCGAACACCCTCCATGCGGTTGCGCCGCGGAGCGGCCATCACATCCAGGCGTCGCGGCCCGAGCTCGTC
>JALZFU010000362.1 GCA_030861385.1 Actinomycetota bacterium | reverse complement strand
GCCGCATGGCGCTTCGCAGCCGCCGCCGCTCCCACGCCGCTCGCAGGCGGCGAGGGCGCCGCACTTCCCCGGAGCACGAGCGCGGCGCCGTCGGGTAGCCCGATCGTCTTGTAGAGGCAAAAGACCGCGAGATCCGCGGCGGCTCCGACGGGGCGTCCGTCAGGGTCGTCGGCGAGCCACGCCTGCGCGGCGTCCTCGACGAGAAGCAGCCCGTGGTCGTCTGCCCACCCTCGCCAGCGGGCAACGTCCTGCGGCACGCCCAGCGTGTGCACGAGGTACAAGGCGCGCGTCCGCGGCGAGAGAGCTCGACGGAGCTCCTCCTCGTCAGGCGCGAGAGCGGTCCCGTCGTAGAAGCGCGGGACGAGCTGCGAGCGCACGAGCGCCTCCACCTCGGAGCCGTGGTGGTACGCCGGGACGAGCACCTCGTCACCGGGAACGAGACCGAGCGCACGGACGCCGCGTGCAATCGCATGGCGGGCGCGCGAGTACAGGGCTGTGCCGTCGTTTGCGAGCGGGAACGGCAGCTGCTCCCGCCGCGACCGAAGCCAGGCCGCCGGCGGGAGCGGGGGCCAAACCGAAAGGCGGGGGGTCGTCACGGCCGCGCGAGCGCGCGCAGCCGCTTGACCGCCGGCCGCCCGACCGCCCACGCCGTCCAAGCCACCGTCCCGGCGGCGGTACGCGGGAAGAGCTGGATCCGGCGCAGGTCGTGAAGGTGATTCGTCCACTCGAGCTTCCACTGCTCCTCGCCGCCGAGAAACTCGAAGCGTCGGACGCCTCGGGCTGCCGCGCTCTCGAGTACCGCGGCGAGCAGCAGCTTGCTCGGGGCGAAGCGCCGGAACTCGGGGTCGTACCCGCCCTTGAGGCGCGCGAGCACCCCGTCGTGCTCGAGCAGGTACTCGAAGGCGATCGCGCGGCCGCTGAGCCGGAGAAAGGACAGTCTGAGCCAGCTCCGCGAAGCCGTCCATTCGGCGATCCGCTCGTAGAACAAGCGGGTGTCTCGCCTCGAGTTGATCGCGGTTCCCTTCTCGCCTTTCCAGCCGGAAGCCTCGACGGCGAAACCCTCGTCGAGCAGCTTCCGGAGCTCGGCTCGCCCGTCCAAGACCTCAACCGCGACGTCGCCCTCGCCCTCGAGTTGCCTTCGACGACGACGAAGGTCGGCGCGAAGCTTCCCCGGGAGACCTGCCCGATCCACATGCCATTCAGGCTCGAGCTCGACGTAGGGTGGCCGTTCGATCGTCCGCGCCACGAGACGCCAGCCACTGCGCTCGCCCTCGCGGATCAGAATCGCATGACCAGGCGCCGCTGCAGATACGAACGCGGCATCGAGTCGCGGGGGGCGGTCCTCGAGCGCTGCGCGTACGAGCGCCGCCGCAGCGTGCTCGCTCTCGGCGAGAGCGTCATAGAACGGGGTGTGCCAGTTCGTGAGCGAGACGCGCGCGCTTCGATAACGCTCGAAAGGCGCGACTGCTGCCAGGCGGTCGCCGCTTCTGACGGCGAACACCTCTAGCCGACCGCGGCCGAACGCACTGTGCCACGCCTGGAACCAGCCCGGGCGAAGCCAGGGCTGGGCGCGAACGCGGTCGGCAAGCGCCTCCCACTCGTCGGCGATGGAAGCGATCGAGTCGTGACGGTCCGTCTGAACGACGGCCGCACCGTCATCGCCCGAAGGCATTACCGCGTCCGCATCCAAGACGGGACAGTGTCAAGGTGAAATTCTCGAGCAAGCGTCGGGCGGCGGATTCGTTGGCGGTGTTCGCGACCGCCGACACCTCGAGATCCTACCCAGCGGCGGGCGCTCGCCCATTTGCCGGAAAGGAGGTCTTCGCCTGTCGCGTCGTGTGTCGCGCCACGCGTTGGGGGCCGAGTCGCGGCGGGTCGGCGTGAGAACCAAGGCTGGCCGTCCCACCCGACGGCGTCTCGCCACCCACCACGCCACTCAGCAGGCCCCTGCTTCTCTTCGGAATCCCGGCGCTCCGCCGCGCACTTGGACGCTGGGCGCGCTTCACGGCCGTTCTAACGTCAGAACGGTCGGCCCAGCCGCTCGTGCCGATCGCGTCTCACGATCGGTGGAGCTTCTCAGCGAACCTTGCTTGGAGCCCGAGCCGGCGGCGTTCTGAATCCTCCGAGGCGGTTTCACCACCGAAGCGGGTGGTAACGACGTAGGCGCCATCAAAGAGAGAGAGGAGGGGGACAGTGAGCTGGGTGATACGACGGACGTTGACGAGGCTCGCGCTCGCCGTCGCCGTCATGGCTGTGGTCGGACTCGCGTTCGCCCTCAATGCGAGCTCGCAGTATTACGAGGAGGGTCAATGCCGCGGGGTGATGGCAACGATCGTTGGCACTCCCGGTTCCGATCAGCTCGAGGGCACCCCCGCCCGTGACGTGATCGATGCGCGCGGCGGAGCCGATCAGATCCGTGCCGGCGGCGGGAACGACCTCATCTGTGCGGGTGCCGGGACCGACCAGGTCATGGGTGGCGCTGGGCGTGATCGAATCTTCGGCGGACGCGGAAGCGACCAGCTGCAGGGGAACGCCGGCGGCGACCGACTGTTCGGGCAGCGCGGAAGCGACCAGCTGCAGGGGAACGCCGGTGACGACCGACTGTTCGGGCAGCGCGGAAGCGACGAGCTGCAGGGGAACGCCGGCGGCGATGTTCTCCGAGGCGGCCTCGGCTTTGACCTAGGCGATGGAGGATCAGGGTTCGACGTCTGCTTCCGGGTCGAGCGCACTCGCAGCTGCGCCCGCGCCTAGCCCCACACGACCGTCGGAAGAGGACCGCCCGAATCTGATCCACGCCGCGGTTCTCGGGCTGAAGTGCGGTGCGCGCCGCCTGCGGCGGCACC
>JALZFU010000361.1 GCA_030861385.1 Actinomycetota bacterium | reverse complement strand
GTCTAGGCTGGGCCGGGTGAGGTCGCGAGCGCGGGCGGTCGTGATCGGCGGCGGCGTCGGCGGCGCTTCGGTTCTCTACTGGCTCGCGCGGCTCGGCTGGACGGACGTCGTCCTCTGCGAGCGCGCCGACCTGACGAGCGGCTCGACGTTCCACTCCGCGGGGCTCGTCGGCCAGCTCCGCGGCTCCCTTTCGCTGACGAAGATGATGATGCGCTCGGTCGAGCTCTACCGCACGCTCGCGGACGAGGTCGGCCTCGAGACCGGCTGGCACGAGGTCGGCTCCCTCCGGCTCGCCTCCTCCGAGGAGCGGATGCAGGAGCTCGCCCGCCAGGCGGGCTGGGCGAAGACGTTCGGGCTGCCCCTCGAGCTCGCCTCCGCCGAGGAGGCGAAGCGGCTCTTCCCCCCGCTCTCGACGGACGGCGTCCTCGGCGCTGCGTACCTCCCGACCGACGGCTACGTCGATCCGAGCCAGCTGACGTTCGCGCTCGCCGAAGGCGCGCGGCGGCGGGGCGCCGAGATCCACACCAACACTCCGGTCACGGGGATCGTCGTCGAGCGCGGTCGCGTCGCGGGGGTCGAGACGTCGAACGGGGAGATCGAGGCCGAGGTGGTCGTGAACGCGGGCGGGATGTTCGCCGGCGAGATCGGAGCGATGGCGGGCGTCGTCGTCCCGATCGTTCCGATGGCGCACGAGTACCTCGTGACGCGTCCTGCGGACGTCCCGCTCGACGTCCCGACCATGCGCGACCCGAACCTCCTCGTCTACTTCCGCGGCGAGTCGGGGGGCCTCGTCATGGGCGGCTACGAGCGCCACCCCGCTCCGTGGGCCCTCGACGGGATCCCGAAGGACTTCAACGGAAGGCTTCTCCCCGAGGACTGGGAGCGCTTCGACGAGCTCCTGACGAACGCGATCGTCCGCGTTCCCGAGCTCGAGTGCGCCGACGTCGTCCGGCTGATCAACGGCCCCGAGGCGTTCACGCCCGACGGCGAGTTCATCCTCGGGGAGTCCGACGTTCGCGGTTTCTGGATCGCCGCCGGCTTCTGCGCACACGGCCTCGCCGGCGCTGGCGGGATGGGACAGCTGGTCGCCGAGTGGATCGTGGAGGGCCAGCCGAGCCTCGATACCTGGCACATGGACTCGCGCCGTTTCGGGCCGCACTACGCGAGCCGCGAGTACACGCTCGCGCGTACGATCGAGGTCTACTCGACCTACTACGACGTCAAGTATCCGGGCCAGGAGCGCCAGGCCGGCCGGCCGCTTCGCGTCTCGCCGACCTACGAGCGGCTGACGGCGCTCGGCGCCTCCTTCGGCGAGAAGGCGGGCTGGGAGCGCGCGAACTGGTTCGAGGCGAACGCGGAGCGCGGCGACGAGGCGCTTCGCCCGCGCGGGTGGGCCGGGGAGGTCTGGTCGTCCGCGATCGGCGCGGAGCACCGCGCCTGCCGCGAGGGGGTTGCCCTCTTCGACGAGACGTCGTTCGCGAAGATCGAGCTCTTCGGCGCCGGCACGGCGTCGTTCCTCGAGCGCCTCTGCGACAACCGCGTGGCGCGCGAGGTCGGCGCGGTCACGTACACGCAGATGCTGAACCGCCGAGGCGGAATCGAGTGCGACTTCACCGTCACGCGCCTCGCCGAGGACCGCTTCCGGATCGTGACGGGCACCGCCTTCGGCCGCCACGATCTTGCCTGGGTCCGCTCCCACGTTCCCGACGACGGCTCCGTGCACGTCGAGGACGTGACCTCGCGGTTCGCGTGCCTCGGCCTCTGGGGCCCGCGGGCGCGCGACGTCCTCCAGCCGCTCACGACGGCCGACCTCTCGAACGAGGGCTTCCCCTACATGCGCGCTCGCGAGCTCGCGGTCGGGTCGGTTCCGTGCCTGGCGCTCCGCGTCACGTACGTCGGCGAGCTCGGCTGGGAGCTCTACTGCCCGACGGAGTTCGGACTTCGCCTCTGGGACACGCTCTGGAGCGCCGGCCGCGATCACGGCCTCGTCGCGGGCGGCTACAAGGCGATCGACTCGCTCCGCCTCGAGAAGGGTTACCGCGTCTGGGGCGCTGACATCTCGCCGGACGACACTCCGTGGGAGGCAGGGCTCGACTTCGCCGTCAAGCTCGACAAGGCCGACTTCCTCGGCCGCGACGCTCTCGTCGCGCAGCGCGAGCAGGCTCCCGAGCGGCGTCTCGCGTGTCTCGTCCTCGCGGACCCGCGCTCCGTCGCGCTCGGCTCCGAGCCAGTCCGCATCGACGGGCGGATCGCGGGCCGCGTCACGAGCGGCGGCTACGGCTACACGGTCGGGCGCTCGATCGCGTACGCCTACGTGCCCGCTCCCGACGCCGACCCGGGCCGCCCGGTCGAGGTCGAGATCTTCGGCGAGTGGGTGCGCGGGGGGGTGGCCCGGGAGCCCCTCTATGACGCGCCGGGCGACCGGATCCGAGCGTAGTGCCGCCGAACCTGCTCCTCGACCTCGAGCGCTCGCTCGCCGCGGACTCCGACGGGGAGGCGCTCGCGACGGCGCTCGTCGTCCTCGCCTCGCTCGCTGGACGAGAGGTCGTCGTCGCCGAGGGCGAGCGGCGCGCCGCGACCCGGCGCGCGCTCCTCCTCCTCGCGGCGGGTGGCGACCCCGAGCGGGGGCTCGATCTCCACGGCCGAACGGTGACCGCGCTCGCCGACGACCTCCGCGATATCGACCGCCAGCTCGCCCTCGAGGCCGGGATCGGCGAGCTCTCCCGTCTCGCGACCGGCCTCCCACACGTGAGCGAGGTCGTCCACGCGCTCGCGGACGCCCCCGACGTCGCCTGGCGCGCCTACGCCTGCTCGCTCCTCGCCGAGGAGCTCGGCGAGGAGGACTAGCGCATCCGGATACGCGGGCCGCTCGGCGGTCGGCGCCTACTTCCCGGCCGGCGCGATCCCGGGCCCGGCCTCCCCGAAGGCGCGCTCGCGTGCCGCGACCTCTTCGTCCGTCATGCGGACGGGGCCCTTGAACCACTTACGCGCCGAGAGGACGTACCAGCCGCCGAAGAGCACGAGGGCCCCGCCGACCGTGAGCGGAGCGTAGTTGACGTCGTTCCAGTTCAGCGGCCCCTCGCTCCAGGGGAACCCGTCGGGGAAGAGCGGCATGAGGAAGAGGACGCAGATGAGCGCGATCCACGCGATCGCGACGGGGTCGATCCAGCGGTAGTGACGACCGAGGTGCCAGGAGCCTCGCTCGAAGCTCTCACCGGCGCGCCAGCGCAGGATGATCGGCAGGACGAAGGCGATGTAGAGGCCGATGACGGCGATCGACGTCCCGACCGCGTAGCCGATCACCGCGTTCGAGAGCGTCGGCAGCATGAGCGCCCAGGCGAGGACGACGATTGCGACGACCGCGAAGACGGGAACGCGATCGCCGGCAACGCGTCGCCACAGCTGATGCCCCGGAACGGCCCGGTCGCGTGAGAACGCGAAGAGCATCCGGGACGCCGATGTAACCGAAGCATTCCCGCAAAAGAACTGGGCGACGCAGGCGATCAGGAGCAGGAACTTCGTCCACGTGTCGCCGACGGCCGTCTGCCAGATGTGCTGGACGGCGAAGCCGAACTGCTCGAGCGTCCCCGGGACGTCGGTAACGGCGAACGTGACGGCCAGGAGGATGATGAAGCCGAAGATCACCGAGACGACGACCGACATCACCATCCCGATCGCGGCCCCGCGGGAGGCGTTCCGCGTCTCCTCGCTCAGGTGCGCGGAGGCGTCGAACCCGGTGATCGTGTACTGGGCCATCAGGAGGCCGAGCCCGAACACGAACCAGAACCCGGCGTCGCTGAAGTTCTCGCCCGAGAATCCCGAGTTGTTGATCGTCTCCGTGAAGACGAAGCCGGCGGAAGCGTGCTGGTCCGGGACGATGAAGAGGATCGCGGCGATGACGAGGACGCCGGCCATGTGCCACCACGCCGAGATCGTGTTGAGCATGTTGTTGACCCGGATGCTCAGCATGTTCAGGAGGAGGTGGAGGGCGATGATCACGCTGTACGTGACGAAGATCCAACGGCTGGTGTTGGGATAGTC
>JALZFU010000349.1 GCA_030861385.1 Actinomycetota bacterium | reverse complement strand
CGTCCAGCTCGCTCGCCGGCTCCGCCCGCGCTCCGCCCCGCTGACCTGGGCGGTAGCGCAGGTAGCCGGCTTCCTCGAGCCACCGGTTCGCACGAAAGAGCCAGTGGGTCGGCTTCATCCCGTGATCGGAGAGCACGAGCACCGTCGGTTCCTCTCCGTAGAGCCACTCCGCCTGCTCGATGAGCGCTCCGCAGGCGCCGTCCACGGCCTCGTAGACCCGGACGAGCTCGTCTCCCGGTCCGTCGACCGCGTGCGCAGGGTGCGTCGAGTCGAGACGATGCCAGGTGAGGTGACCGGCGATGTCCGAGCTCATGAAGTCGACGCAGAGGAGCGCGAGGTCCGGCTCGAGCTCGAGGCAGAGAAAGCAGGCGTCGGCGATCTGCTCCACGTGATCCACGAGCTTCTTCGCCAAGAGGCCGTAGTCGCCCCGCCAGCCGCTCGGCTGCGCGGCGGCGACGAGGTCCGGATGCGCGGCGAGGATCGCCCTCCGGGCCGCGGGGGGAACGATCTCCGGTCGCTGGGGGCCGCCGAATCCGGTCACGAGGACGCCGCTCAGCGGCTCGGGAGGATGCGTGAACGGGATCGTGACGTAGGCGGAGCGGAGGTGGGCGGCTTCCAGGAAGCGCCAGAGCGGCGTGCCGGCCCGGGTCGCGGCGCTCTCGACCCTGCGCCCGAGACGGCTCGGATTCGTGGTGAAGCTGAAGATCCCGTGACCCCCGGGATTGAGGCCGGTGAGGAACGAGGACCAGGCGGTCGGGGTGAACGCCGGGAGCGTCGAGCGAAGCGGCCCGAACGTCCCCTCCCGGGCGAGCCGAGAGACCGTCGGCAGCCTGCCCTGAGCGAGCAAGTCCTGCACGAGATCGTGGTCGGCCCCGTCGAGGCCGAGACAGAGGACCCGCATCGTTCGGACGATAGACGGCGACGATCCCGCGTTCGGTGGCGTCTCGGGCGCTCGTGATCGGCCTCGACTCGGCGCCGCCCGAGCTTCTCTTCGAGCGCTGGCGTCACGAGCTTCCGACGATTCGCGCGCTCGTCGAGCGCGGGACGTACGGGGTCCTTCGGAGCTGCGATCCGCCGATCACGGTGCCCGCCTGGGCGACCATGACGTCGTCGCGCAGCCCGGGCGTACTCGGTGTCTACGGTTTCCGCAATCGCCGGAGCCGGAGTTACGACGATCTCGCCATCGCCGACTCGCGCTCGGTGCGAGTTCCGCGGGTTTGGGATCTCCTCTCCGCGCGCGGCCGCCCGGTCGTCGTCCTCGGGGTGCCGCAGACGTACCCCGTTTCACGCGTGAGCGGCGTGATGGTCGCGGGCATCGTCGCCCCCGCACGCGAGCGCGTGCAGTACACGTATCCGGCGGAGCTCCAGAAGGAGATCGAAGAGCTCGTCGGGCGCTACCTGATCGACGTCGAGGAGTTTCGCACCGACGACAAGGACGCCTTGCTCGCGGCGATCGAAGAGATGACCGAGAGGCGATTCGCCGTTGCGGAGCATCTTCTCGCGACGCGCCCGTGGGATCTCTTCTTCATGGTCGAGATCGGCCCCGACCGCCTGCACCACGGCTTCTGGCGCTTCTTCGACCGCGATCATCGACTCTACGAGCCAGGAAACCGATTCGAGCGGGCAGCGCTCGATTACTACCGCCGCCTCGACGCGAAGCTCGCCCGGCTCCTTCGGTTCACGGACGCCGACACGGCTGTTCTCGTCGTCTCGGATCACGGGGCGAAGCGAATGGACGGCGGCATCTGCGTGAACGAGTGGCTTCGGCGGGAGGGCTATCTCGTCCTGAAGCACGACCCTCTGGGGCCGACACGGTTCTCGCCGGATCTCGTCGATTGGTCGCGAACGAGGGCGTGGGGCGAGGGCGGCTACTACTGCCGGCTCTTTCTCAACGTCGCCGGCCGTGAGCCGGAAGGCACGGTCTCGGGAACGGACTACGAGCGGCTGCGGACGGAACTGAAGGGGAAGCTCGAAGCGCTCGGGGATCCGGAGGGCCGACCGATCGGGACGATCGCGCACCGCCCCGAGGAGCTCTACCCCGTGCGGAACGGAATCCCACCCGATCTCCTCGTCTACTTCGGCGACCTCTGGTGGCGGAGTCTCGGACAGGTCGGGACCGACGCGATCCACGCCTTCGAGAACGACACCGGACCGGACGATGCGAACCACGCGCACGAGGGGGTGTACGTTCTCGCGTCCAAGGACGTCACCCCTGGGCCTGGGGAGGAGCGAGACCTGCGGGACGTCGCACCGACGATCCTCCACCTCCTCGGCGAGGAAATTCCTGTCGAGATGGAGGGCCGTCCGCTGACGCCGTGACGTCGCCCGGCGTTCTCGCCCGTCGAGGATGACGTACCCCCGACCCGACGATTAGAAGTCCAAGACTGCAGGGGAGAAGGCGGGATGCTGCGAGAGGATTGCCCTGGAAATCGGCCCTTCGCGTTTCTCGCCAGGGACGATTCGGGAGGGTCTGGGAGGGGGCGTCCTTCGCGAATCGCCTGTCGCAAGAGAGTGAAGGGCGCCGGACCCCGAGGTCCAGAAGGTAGCCGCACCGACGCCCCGCTGTACATAAGTGGCGCCGCGTGTCGCCGAACTTGCGCTCTGATCGAAACGAACGCGGAAACGGATTGCGCAGAAGCGTTCCGCCTCGTCCACCGTGACGAGTCCGACCGGCTCCTATCCAGAGTTCCGTGGCCCAGCTCGGCTCCTCTTGCAGCATGTCCTCTAGCTCAAGCTCGGCGGCCTCGTAGCTCGTGTACGTGACGAGCGGCTCCGCCTCGCGGTGCGTGACGGCAGGACGGCGGCTGCTTCGCTTGCGTGAGCGGGGCCGGCTGTGAGCCGGCGCCCCGGTTGGCCAGCCCGGGCTTGAAGGGCCTGTTCTCGTCGTCGACAACGAAACGGAGGGAAATCACGAGGCGGTGTCGCCTCGCGTCGAGGGCGATCCTCTTCTGCTTCCGAACGAGGAGCGCGCGGCAAGCGGCGAGTACACGTTCTACGACAGTTAGTCGCTGGAAGAAAACCGGTCGAGAAGCCGGGGACGGACTCTGATCTCGCGGGCGTCCACTAGCGATTCAGCTAAAGCTCGCCGCGGTGACCCCCGGCAGGTTGGGCGTCGGCGTGGGGATCACGCGAGGGGTTAGAACACGACCTCTTTCTTCTCGTAGGTCTCCCGATCGACGTGATACACGACCGACGCGAGCCGTCCTACGGCCAGGGTACCCAGGAATAGTCGACTACGTACAAAGCTGGCTAGACGCGCGAAAAGACAAAGGTCGAAGCTAGAGCAATCAGTGGTACGGTCCTCCTGCGATCCGGTAGACGATATCGCTGCTGAAATGAGCATCAACCCACGCTATGCGGGTTCCAGCACCTGCTATGACAGCGACCGCAATGCTGACGTATGCGAGGAACCCACCCGGCGACATTCCTAGTTGCGACAAGTCTGCGAGGATCACGGTCCCGCTTCCTTCGTCCTGAACTAGTCCAACTCCGCCTCGTCGCTCCTGATCGCCTTCTCCGCTTCGTGCTGTAGGTACAGGTCGTAGTTCTTCTCCTTGAGTTCGTCTATCTCATACTCAATTACCACGCGCCGAAACTCGCGGCCGAAGCTTCGCGATCGCCGTCGCTCGATGTAGTTCCTTATCCCCCACCATACGAACGGGGCAACGAATAGCGCCGCGCAGAGAGCCAACGTCACCTCGAACGGGGCGCGGGGCATCTCGCAATCCTACGCCCTCGCGTCTCGTCGTACCAAGCGCTAATCGAACTCCGCTTCGTTCTTAGTTGCGGCTTCCTCGGTCCCGCGTTGGATGTAGAGGTCGTACAGCGTCCAGTTCAACTCTTCGTCACGGACGATCTCTGGACTAGATACGCGTCCAAATGTCCGCGTTTACATCCCAAAGCTGACCGGTGTTACGTCCAGGGAATGACCTTCCGTTGCTCCGGGCTCTGTTCAAGTGCTGCCTTGCCGTAGGCCAGGCTTGCCCAACGTCTCTACGGCTTTAGCCGTGAGCGCGCAGTCGGCGATGTTGACCCGCGGGCGTTGGCGGTTTCCGGAGAAACACACTCGGATCACCGGCGTGCTTCTCGCTAACTCTGTTTTGGACAATGTCGAGTAACGACGCGCCCGGGAGGATTCGAACCTCCGACCCGCGGATTAGAAGTCCGCCGCTCTGTCCCCTGAGCTACGGGCGCCTGGGGCGAAAGTAGCACCGCCCCCGCTACGATGGATCGAGCCGCGGTGGCGGTAGCTCAGTTGGTAGAGCCCCGGGTTGTGGTCCCGGTGGTCGGGGGTTCGAGTCCCCTCCGCCACCCCTCGCCCGAACGCGCGCCGGAGGGGAGCGCCCGTCTCAGCTCGAGCGCTCGCGCGACGTCGGTCAGCGAGAGCAGGCCGACGAGGCGCTCGCCGTCGAGGACGAGGCCCCGGCGAACGTCGCTCTCGGAGAGCTCGGCCGCGGCGTCGAGAAGCTCGTCGTCGGCGCCCAGCACCGGGGTGCGCTCGCGGGGAAGCATGCAGTCGCGGACGCGTCGCGTGTCCCACTCTCGGCGTGGGATGGCCGCGACGCAGCGGAACGGCAGGAGCCCGAGCGCGCGGCCGTCCTCGACGACCGGGTAGGTCGTGTAGTGGCGGTTCCAGACGATCCGGTCCATGAAGTCGCCGAGCGTGACGTCCGGGCCGGTCGTAACAGGGTCGCGCACCATGAGGTCGCGGACGCGGAGGCCGCCGAGCGCGTCGCGCGTAACCGTGTAGCGGTCCTCGGCGGCGGCGGCGCCGAGGAGGAACCACCCGATGAACGCAAGCCATGCCCCGCTGAAGACGCCCTGGAAGATGAGGAGGAAGAGGCCCGCGGCGATGAAGAGGTAGCCGAAGGCGCGTCCGATCCACGCCGCCACTCGCGTCGCCCACGCGAAGCTCCCCCGCGCGCTCCAGAGAGCCGAGCGGAGGACGCGACCGCCGTCGAGCGGCAGCGCGGGGAGGAGGTTGAAGACGAGCAGGACGAGGTTGATGTAGCCGAGCCACGCGAGGACGCCGTCGGCCGCCTCGGGGAGGCCCGCAAGCCACGCGAGGACGACGAACACGACGCCGAGCGCGAGCGAGACGAGCGGGCCGGCGATCGCGATCCGGAATTCGGCGCCAGCGCTCGGGAACATCCCGCGGAAGCGGGCGACGCCGCCGAAGAGCCAGAGGGTGATCCCGTCGATCTCCATTCCCTCGCGTCGCGCGACGATGGCGTGGCCGTACTCGTGGAGGAGGAGGGACACGAAGAACGCGATCGCGGCGACCACGGCCATCGCCGCGTACGTGCCGCTCGCGAGGCCGGGGTTCGTCTCCGGAAAGATTCCGCTGTAGAGCGTCCAGACGATGAGCGCGAAGACAACGAGCCAGCTCCAGTTGACGCCAACCCGGATGCCGGCGAAGCGGCCGATCGTGAAGCTGTCTCTCACCGCGCCTTTCGCGCCTGGCGGATCGCCCTTCCGGCCGCCTTCGCGACCGAGGGGCCGTGCTTTCGCGCCGTCGACCCCGCTGTTCGCAGCACCCTCCGGCGCTGATCGCGCGGGATGAGCTTCCAGCCCCGCCGGGCGAGGAACACGAGCTTCCACATCTCAGGCCTCCCTTGCCGATTCCAAGAACGTCATCGCCTCCTCGAACGTGCTGTGGGGTTGCGCGCCCATCACGAGGAGCCGGTCGTCGAGAACGAATGCGGGGATCGCGCTGATCCCGTGCGCGTGTGCGCGCCGGGTCGACCCGAGGACGCGATCGACGTACTCCTCGTCGGCCGCCGCCCGCTCGGCGGCCGCCCGGTCGAGACCGGCTTGGCTCACGAGGTCGAAGAGGACGTCGTCGTCGCCGAGGTCCGCAGCGTCGGACCAGTACGCCTGCATGAGCCGTGAGTGGACGGGCTCGTGGAGCCCGCGGTCACGCGCGAGCTCGGTGACGGCGAGCGCGCGGCGCGAGTTCGGGATCCGGGGCGGCGGGTGGTAGCGAAGGCCGGCTGCTTCGATCACCCGCCGCGTTCGCTCGTGAATGTCGGGTCCATAACGTCTCTCCAGCTCGGAGCGCGGCACGCCCTCCGCTGGATACTCGGGGTGGAGGTCGAACGGCAACCACTCCACCTGCGCGCCGAACCGGCGCGCGAGCCACTCGGCCCGCTCGAGGCCGACGTAGCAAAACGGTCATATGTAGTCGCTCCAGATCCGAATCACATGCCGCGACATGACCGAAGTCTGCCCGCGGCTAGCCCCAGCGGAACCCCGTGGCATGCGCGGCGGGCGGAAGCGGCGGCTCGGGAAGCGTGGGCGGCGGGTCGGGTTCGTTGAAGCCTCCAGGGGCGACGTCGTTCGGCGCGTCCGGATGGAAGACCGAAGCGAGATATTGAATCTGGCCGCGTCCGGGGCCGAGCTCGAACTGGCCGCCGCCGTAGGCGCCGATGCCCCGCGCCTGGCAGTAGTCGTACGCGTCGAAGAGGGCGCGCAGCGTCGCGAAGCGAGAGGGCTTCACGTTGACCGTCCGCGGAGGAAAGGGGAGTGCTTCGATGTCCGCGACCGAGTGAATCGGAGCATCCCAGGTGATCCGGTCGCGGTGGGCGGCGAGCACCGGCTCGGTCTCGGGGGTCAAGGCGGGGTCTTCGAGCCAGGCGTTCGGGAACGCCCGGACAACGCGCTCGTAGAGGGCGGGGTCGGGAGGCTGATCGACGACCGTACCCACGTACGCGCCCTTGAGATCGATCGAGTCGACCACGCCGAGTGCCGCGAGTTCGGCGACGAGCTCCTCGTCCCACGAACTCGTCGCGTCGAGCTTGAAGCGAAGCGGGGGGTAGCGCGCCAGCAGCCGTCGGACGGGCTCGGGGGAGGGCGGCTCGCCTAAGCGGAGCGAGACGACGAACGTAAGAGGACGCGGCGTGCGGCCGAGCGCATCCGCGAGCGAGCGGTTCGCCTGCCGGAGGGCGAGGTCCAGGGCGGCGCTCTCGAACGCCCAGCGGCGGTACGCTCGGAAGTCCGAGCGGGCGGGCGGGCGGGGGAAGAGGTCGAGGTCGTCGAGCCGTTCCGAGAAGGTCGCGAGGGTGTAACGGCCGGCGAGCGGAAGCCCCGCGCCTGCGTCCTGGAGCACGGCGTGGTCCTCCTCCGCGTACGTGACGTCCTCGCCGATCCCTTCGTGGCCGCCTCCCGCGAGCCGGATCACCGTGGTCCGGCGCGCGAACCCGCTCGAAACCTGCTTCGCGAGGCCCTCGAGCGCGTAGCCGTCGATCACGAGCGGAACGCCCGAGAACCGCTCGTACGTTCGACGTTTGTCCAGAATCTGTCTCGGGTATTGCGGCGCGAGGCGGCGGGTAGTAGGCGCAGGGAGAAAGCCGAACGAAGGAGGGAAGCGTTGCAGACAATCGAGCAGTCCGTCGAGGTGAACGTCCCGGTTGGGACCGCGTACAACCAGTGGACGCAGTTCGAGGAGTTTCCCCGCTTCATGGAAGGAGTCGAGTCGGTCACGCAGCTCGACGACACGCATCTTCGGTGGGTGGCCGAGATCGCGGGCAAGCGCCACGAGTGGGAGGCGGAGATCACCGAGCAGCGTCCTGACGAACGGGTCGCGTGGAGGTCGATCGACGGCAAGACGAACGCCGGCGTCGTCACCTTCCACCGGATCGACGACGCGACGACGCGGATCATGCTCCAGATGGACTGGGAGCCGGAAGGGGCGGTCGAACGAGCAGGCGCCGCGGCCGGCGCCGACGAGCGCCGCGTCAAGGGCGACCTCGAGCGGTTCAAGGAGATGATCGAGGGCCGCGGCCAGGAGACAGGCGCCTGGCGCGGCGAAGTGGAGCAGGGCCAGAACGTCCGCTAGCGAGCGGCGACCGGCTCGACGGCGGGTCACCCGGCCCGGCGCCGTCGCCGAGTCGA
>JALZFU010000328.1 GCA_030861385.1 Actinomycetota bacterium | reverse complement strand
GCGTCGCCGCGAACGTCGGCGGGGGGACGCACCACGCCTTCGCCGACGGCGGCCGCGGCTTCTGCGTCTTCAACGACGTCGTCGTCGCGGCCCGCGCCCTTCGGAAGGCAGGTCGCGTCCGGCGCGTCCTCGTCGTCGACCTCGACGTTCACCAAGGTGACGGGACGCACGCGGCGTTCCTCGACGATCCGGACGCCTTCACCCTCTCGGTGAACGGCTTTCGCAACTACCCGTTCCGGCGCGTCCCGGGCGACCTCGAGCTCGATCTCGCCGACGGCACGGGCGACGAGCCGTACCTCGACGGCGTCGAGCGGCTTCTCCCGAAGGCTCTCGCCGGCGCGAGACCCGACCTCTGCTTCTACCTGGCCGGCGCCGACCCGTACGGGGGCGATCGACTCGGGCGCCTCGCCCTCACGAAGGAGGGTCTCGCTGCTCGGGACGCGCTCGTCCGCGCGGCGCTCGCCTGCGCGGGCGTCCCGGTGTGCGTAACGCTCGCCGGAGGGTATGCAAGCCCAATCGAAGACACCGTCGAGATCAACGTAGGGACGCTCTCCGCGTTCGCTCCGCAGAGCTGAGCGGGGGCGGGCCCTGTCGAGTTCAATCGGTTCATGGCGGTCGCGGTGATCACGGGCGGCTCGAGCGGGATCGGCCTCGCGCTCGCGAGGCGACTCTCCGACGAGGGGTGGACGTGCGTCCTCCTCGCTCGGGGCGTCGAGCGTCTGGAGCGAGCGGCGCGTGAGACCGGCGGCGAGGCCGAGCCGTGCGACGTCGGGAACCGCGCGCAGGTCGAGGCGGCGGCGGAGCGGATCGGCGAACGCCACCCCGCGGTGCGGCTCCTCGTCAACAACGCCGGAATCCCGGGCGGGGGCGGGTTCGTCGACCTTCCCGCGGAACGGATCGAGGAGGTGACGCGGACGAACTACCTCGGAAGCGTCTGGGCCCTCCGCGCCTTCCTTCCCCTCCTCCGGCGCGGCGCGCCGGCGAGCGTCGTGACGGTCGCCTCCGTCGCCGGGACGGTCGCAGCCGGATCGTCGGGACCCTACGCTGCGTCGAAGCACGCGCAGCTCGCGTTCTCGCGCAGCGTGGCGGCGGAGCTCCGACCGCTCGGAATCCGCGTCCACTCGGTCAATCCCGGGCCGGTCGCCACGGTCGGGTTTCCACAGCGGAGGCTCCTCGAGCGCCGGTGGGCACGCCGCGCGGTCGTTACCCCCGAGGGGGTGGCGGCCGCGATCGTCCGTGCGGTCGAGCGCGGACGGAGCGAGACGTTCGTTCCGGGCGCGTTCCGCCTGGCGGCGGCGGCGCACGCGATCGCGCCGGCGACGTTCGCCCGACTGGCGCGGAGGGACGAGCGATGACGCGGATCGCGGCCGCGGTCTCGACCGCGACGGAAGCCGTGGCGGCAGCTCGCGAAGCGGCCGACGACGCGGCGGCGAGACTTGGCGGCCACGAGGTCGATCTCGCCTTCCTCTTCCTCTCCGCCCCACATCTGGACGAAGCGGAGGCCGCCGCCGAGGCGGTACGAGACGCGCTGGGACCCGCGAGGCTGGTCGGCTGCGTAGCGGACGGTGTCGTCGGGGGCGACCGCGAGCTCGAGAACGGACCGGCCGCGATCGTCTGGGCGGGATCCCTCCCGGGCGCCGTGATCGAGACGTTCCACGCGACCGCGTTCGACGCAGGCGACGAGATCGGCGTCTCGGGCATTCCGGACCCGACGCGCGCAGACGTGCTCACCCTGATCGTCGACCCCCTCACCTTTCCGCCCGCGCCGCTCCTCGCCCAGTTGAACGCCGACCACCCACGCCTCCCCGTCGTCGGGGGACTCGCGGTCGCCGGGCGCGACGCCGGCGAGCAAGCGCTCTTCCTCGACGACGCGATCCACGCCGAGGGCGCTGTCGGCGCCGTCCTGCGAAACGTGGCCGTCCGCGCGGTCGTATCCCAGGGCTGCGCGCCGATCGGTCGGGACGCCGTGATCACACGCGCCGAGGGGAACGTCGTCTACGAGCTCGCCGGGACGCCCGCGCTCGCGCGCCTGCGCGAGGACGTCGAGTCGCTGCCGCCGCGCGAGCAGGCGCTCGTCGCACGCGGGATCCTCGCCGGACTCGTGATCGACGAGAACCGACCGACCTACGAGCGCGGCGACTACCTGATGCGCGGCCTCCTCGGCGCGGACGAGGAGTCGGGTGCGATCGCGGTCGGGGAGCGGGTTCGCGTCGGACAGACCCTTCGCTTCCACGTCCGCGACGCCGCGGCCGCGGACGCCGACCTCCGCTCGGCGCTCGCGGAGCTCGAAGGCGTCCGCACGGCCGGCGCGCTCCTCTTCACGTGCAACGGACGGGGGACGAACATGTTCCCCGCCGCCCACCACGACGCACGCCTGGTCGCGGAGCAGCTCGCGACGGATGCCGTCGCCGGCTTCTTCTGCGGCGGCGAGATCGGCCCCGTGGGGGGACGGAGCTTCCTCCACGGCTTCACGGCGACGCTCGCCGTGTTTCTCGCCGAGTAACCGGCGGGAACCAGGGGGTCATGCCGCGGCTCAGGCGAGCGGACCTCTCGGGCCCGGGGATCCGGCGGCGTCGGCGCGGCCGCGGGTTCGAGTACGTCGACGAGGGCGGCGAGCGGATCGACGACATCGAGACCCTCGAGCGAATCCGCGAGCTCGCGATCCCGCCGGCGTGGAAGGACGTCTGGATCTGTCCGTATCCGAACGGCCATATCCAGGCGGTGGGAACCGACGCCGCCGGCCGCAAGCAGTATCGCTACCACCAGCGGTGGCGAGAGCGCCGCGACCAGATCAAGTTCGACAAGATGATCTCGTTCGCACGAGCGCTCCCGCGCCTGCGCGAGGCGGCCGCCGCGGACGTGCGACGGAGCGGGTTTCCGCGCGAGCGCGTCCTCGCCTGCGCCGTCCGCTTGCTCGATCGCGGGTTCTTCCGGATCGGGGGCGAGGAATACGCGGAAGAGAACGAGAGCTACGGGCTCGCGACGATGCAAAAGCAGCACGCGACGCTCGGCGAGGGATACATGATCACCTTCGACTTCCCAGCGAAGAGCGGCAAGCAGCAGATCCGGTCGCTCGTCGACCCGGACGTGTACGACGTCGTCGCGGCGCTCAAGCGGCGGCGCGGCGGCGGGCGCGAGCTCCTCGCCTACCAGGCCGACGGAGCCTGGTTCGACGTTCGCTCCTCCGACATCAACGCGTACATCAAGGAGGTCACGGGCGGCGACTTCTCCGCCAAGGACTTCCGCACCTGGACGGGGACCGTCCTCGCGGCCGTCGCGCTCGCCGTCTCGGGGCCGGCCGTCCACTCGACGACGGGACGCAAGCGCGCGATCACGCGCGCGATCAGGGAGGTTGCGAACTACCTCGGGAACACGCCGGCCGTCGCTCGCGCCTCGTACATCGACCCCCGCGTCTTCGACCGCTACTGCGCGGGCGTCACGATCGGCGGCGCCCTCACGAAGATCGGGGAGGTCGACGAGATCGGCGAGCCGGCGTTCCACGGTGCCGTCGAGGAGGCGGTGCTCGACTTGCTCGCCGACGAGACGACCGACGCGATCGAGAAGGTCGCCTAGCCCCGTCGCGCGAAGCGAAGGGCCGCCGCGGCGAGGATCGCGCCGGCGACGGCGTCGAGGACGTAGTGGTTCGCGGTCGCGAAGACGACGAGCGCGACGAGGGGCGGGTAGGCAGGTGCGGCGCGACGAACCCAGGCATTGCCGGCCGTAACCGCGATCCCGGAAGCGGTCACGACCGCGTAGGCGACGTGGATCGAGGGCATGGCGGCGATCGGGTCGTAGAGCTCGGCGACGAGCCCGCGATCGAGGTCGAAGCCGCTGACGTCCGCGATCGTGTCGACGAAGTGCTCGAGCGTGCGGGGCGGCGCGACCGGAAAGAGGAGGAAGACGGGCTCCGCGCCGAGCGTCGCGAGGACGGCCGCGCGCCGGAGAGGATGGAATTCGGCGTCGCGCCGGCGGAAGAGGCGGATCAGCCACCCAACCGTCAGCCCCACGTTCAGTGTCACGTAGGCGACGTTCAAGACCGCGACGAGCCGCGTGCGCGGGAGGAGCGCGCGCTGGAGCGCCGGCTCGACGTGGAGCCCGAGGCGCCGCTCGAGCGCTACCAGGCGCTCGGCGTTTCGCGCCGCCTGTGCGCGCGCGCCGCGGCGGAGCTTGAGCTCGCGCCCGAGCAGGTAGGCCGCGTAGACGCCGAGGCCGATTGCCGTTTCCCGCCGCCGCGAAAATCCCGGTTTGCCGCGAACGCGCACGGCAGCGAATCTTCCCGATATCAGCGGAGATCGATACCGTCGGGGCGTGCATCTGTCACGCAGGAACCTCGTTCGGCTCGCGGTCGGGACGGCGGCGACGGTTGCGTTCCTCGTCCTCTTCCTCCGCGAGGTCGACCTCGGCCAGGCGTGGCGGCAGATCCGCGCGCTGCCCGGCTGGACGATGCTGGGAGCGCTCGGCCTCGTCGTCGTGAACGTCGCGGTCATGGCCGTTCGGTGGCGCTACCTCCTCGAGGGCGCGGGCTACCGCGTCCCTCTCCGCGCGCTCTTCTCGACCGTGTCCGTCGGGCGTGCCGCGAACAACGTCATCCCGGCGCGCGGCGGCGACCTCCTTCGGATCGAGTCCATGCGCGAGGTCGCGCGCGTGCCCGCGTTCGTGAGCGCGGGGACGCTCTTCGCGGAGCGCCTCCTCGACGGCGTCGTCCTCGCCGCCTGGATCCTGATCGGCGCGCTCCTCGTCGACCACGGCGGGATCATGCTCCTGACCGGGATCGCGCTCTCCTCGGGAACCGCGCTCGGCGTCGTGCTCGCCGGCATCGCGGCGAAGAACCCCGACGCCGCCGAGCGGCTCGTCTGGCGGGCGACGCGGAGACTGCCGCCGCGCTGGCACACCCGAATCGCGCGCTCGGCCGCCCACTTCGTCGAGGGGCTCGGCGCGTTTCGCGGCCGCCGGCGTCTCACCATGATCTTCGCGACCTCGCTTGCGATGTGGCTTGCGGACGTCGCGATGTTCGCGCTCGTCGGACGGGCGTTCGGCCTCGACCTCGCGCTCGGCGGCTACTTCCTCCTCGAGGGGATCGGGAACCTGGCGCTCGCCGTGCCGACGACCGCGGCCGGACTCGGAAGCTTCGACTACCTGACGCTTCTCGCCGCGCGAGGGGTCGACATCGGCGAGAACGACGCGACCGCGTACGTCCTCACGATGCACGCGCTCGTCGTCCTTCCGGTCACGATCCTCGGCGCCCTCCTCGTCCGGCCCGCGCTCCCGCGTTTCTTCCGCGGCCGAGAGACCGCCCGCGAGGCCGGCTAGTCCGAGCTTTCGCGAGCGCTTCCATACTCGCGGGCCAGGCGGGCGACGGCGTCGCGCTTTCGTTCGGCGACCGCGAGCGCCTCCGCAAGACGACGCCCGCGCCGACGGCGGTCGACGAGATCCGGCTCGACCGGGCGCCCGGCCACCCGCGCCTCCTCGAC
>JALZFU010000045.1 GCA_030861385.1 Actinomycetota bacterium | reverse complement strand
CCACTTCGCCTCCTGAAAGCGCGCCGAACGTGGGAGCTCAACGAAAACCACGTCCGTTGGCGGGTTGTGCGCCAGGCGCTGCGATCCGCGGGTCGCGTGCGCTATTGATCCAGGCGTGCACGAAGCGGCGCCGAACGAGTTGCCCCGCCTTGGTCGGGAACATGTAGCGCGGCCGAGACTCACTGAGCTTCTCGAGGCGACGGACGCTCGCGTGGTCTTACTCATCGCGCCCGCGGGATACGGGAAGACAAGCCTTGCCGTGGAATGGCTCGCCCCCAAGAGGGCAGCCTGGTATCGCGCGACGTCGGCTGCTGCCGATGTCGCTGCGTTCTCGGCAGGTATCGCCCAGGCCGTGACGGCACTCATTCCCGGAGCGGGCCAGCGGCTTCGCCAACGTCTCCGGGGGGCCGATCTAAGCGACGCCTCCGCTGAGTCGCTTGCTGAACTCCTTGCCGAGGACCTTCAGAACTGGCCTGCGGAAGCGTGGCTCGCGATCGACGACTACCACCTCGTCCGGGAATCGGAGGCGGTCGAGAAATTCGTCGAACGCGTTCTCGAAATGACGAGCGTGCGTCTGGCGGTGACGGCGCGCGACCGACCGGAGTGGGCCTCCGCCCGGAAGATCCTGTACGGCGAGATCGTGGAGCTTGGAGTCGATCAGCTTGCGATGACTGAAGAGGAAGCGAGGTTAGCTCTGGGCGACGCGCCCACTTCCGATATCACTAGGTTCATCGAGCGGGCCGAGGGGTGGCCTGCTCTGGTTGCGGTTGCGCGTCTCTTCACGCCAGTCGATGCCCCCGTCTCGCGGACATCGGGCGCGCTGTTTCGGTACTTCGCGGAGGAGATCCTTCGTCGGGAGCCAGCGCACGTCCAAGCTTTCATGCTCGCCGCGGCAGTTCCCGAGACGATCGATGTTGAAGCGGCCGCTTCCGTTCTCGGCGTAGCAGGCGCCGCATCAGCGCTGGAAAGGCTCGTGGACGTAGGTCTCGTGCGCGAAAGCGAAGGAACGCGGCTTCGGTTCCACCCTCTCTTGCGCGAGTTCCTTCGTGAGAAGCTGCGAGCCGATGACGAGCCGCGGTTCGTCTCGGTCGCGGAGCATGCGATCGAACACGCCACATCTCTTGGGCTCTACGGAGACGCACTAGACCTCGCTTTCGAAGTAGGAGGTGAGCAGCTGGTCGCAGACGTGCTTGTCGATGTCGTCGCTCAGCTGCTCGCCGTCGGAAAGATCGAGACCGTTGATCGCTGGTTGGCACTCCTGGGACCGTCGGTCCTGCGTCAGCCTCCGCTTGCGGCCGCACAAGCCGAGGTTCTTATCCGGCGGGGGAACCTGCTCGAAGGTGCGTCTCTTGCCTACGACCTAGCACAACGGCTTTCCAGCGACGACGCCTGGTACTCACGCGCCTGGTACCTGGCTGGCCACGGGTTCCTTCACGTCTCCAAGTACGACCTCGCGCTCGAATGCCTTAAACACGCGCGTGACGCTGCCCGGACCGAGCATGAGATAACCACGGCGTATGTGACTTCGATCCACGTGGAATACAACCTCGGACGCCCGGATGTCGGCGAGCTCGTCGATGAATTTGCACGCTCGTTGCCTCAGAGTCTCGCTGCCCAGCTTTGGCTCGCGCAATGTCGCGTTCTCGTCACGACAGCGCAGGGCACGCTTGCTCCAGCATGGGACACGCTCGAGCCGCTCACTCCAGTCGCCAGGTACGTCGAGGATCCGGCTCTACGAGCCGTTTTCGTAGAAAGCGCCGCGGCCGTCGCAACGTTCCGGGCGGACTATGAACAGGGTCTGTCGCTCGCTTGCGAGGCCGTGAAGGTGTGTCGAGACTTCCGCCTCCCGGCAGTGAAAACGATGTTCTCCTTGCTCTTCCAGGCTGCGGCGGCGATAGGGCTTCGCCGGTTCGCCGAAGCGGAGGCGGCTCTCGAAGAGGTCTCTCGGTCAGGACTTCGGCAAACGAGGCATCTTCTCGCGGCTGAGGCCGCTGACCGCGTCAGACTCTTACTCGCACGACGCCGGATTGGTGATGCAGTTGGTGTGGCGCGCGCTATTGATCCGGGAGGGCTTCCGCCGGTCACGCTCGGCGAAATCCTGGGCTTGACCTCGATCGCCGAGGCTGCTGCCGAAAATCTCGACCGCGCCGAAGCGTGCGCGGATCGTGCGTTGAACGCAGGTTCGAGTGCGGAAGGCATTTTTTACGCGCGCTTCGGCCTTTTGCTCGCGTCGCTGGGTGCTGCCGCAGGCTGCAAGTCGCGTCGACTAGCGGCTCTCTCGCTCGTTCGCGATGCTGCTGCCGCGGGCGTGCTCGATGCGTTTGTTGTTGCCTACCGTGCCTACCCGCCGCTGCTCGCGCTCGTCGCCGAGGACGAGGAGACTTTTCCGATCGTCGCGCGCGTCGTGCGCGCGGCAAACGACGTGGAGCTCGCTCGCGACGTCGGCGTGCTCCTTCCAGAGATCGAGCCGGGCGAGCGGTTCGGCTCGCTGACGCAGCGCGAGGTCGAGGTGTTCGGACTCATCTCGGAAGGACTCTCGAACGCCGAGATCGCGAGGCGGCTCTTCGTGAGCCAGTCGACGGTCAAGGTTCACGTCCATCACATCCTCGAGAAGCTCGGCGCGAAGACGCGGCTCCAGGCAGTTCTCATGGCGAAGTAGCGGCATCCTCCGCGGGTGGACTGGGATGTTCACGCGGCGCGCGAGGAGGCGCGTTATGCGGACGGGGAGGGGCGTCTCGCGGACGAGCCCGATGCTCGTCAGCGACAGCTCGTCCGGATGGCGATGGCCGCCGGAGGCGCCGGGCTTGCTCGCGTCATGCAGAGCCGCACGCGCGAGGCCGCTTTCTGGTTCACGCGCTCGGCCGAGCGCTATCGTGAGAGCTACGCGGCCGCGCCTCCCGGGAGCTGGGGCCGCGTGGTCGGAGCGATCAAGGCACGTCTTCTCGCCCGGGACGTGGAGGGCGAGCGCGCCGACGCTGCGTGGGCCTTCGAGGTGGGCGCCGACAGGAGCGAGTCCGCGATCGGCCGTTATGCCGCGACGCTCGCCGCGCTCGTCGAAGAAGACGACGATCTCGCCTCACGCCTCGCGGCATCGCTTCTCGCGG
>JALZFU010000042.1 GCA_030861385.1 Actinomycetota bacterium | reverse complement strand
CTCAAGGAGAACAAGCAGCCGTTGACGGACGCGCAGATGACCGCGCTCTTGCACTGGGCGCGCGAATTCCGCGCCTGCGCCAAGAGCCACGACGTCGCGCTCGCTCGGCCGAAACGCGGCGTCGATGAGGTCACGATGACGTCCGCCGACGGCGCCGACGTTACGGCCAGTCAATTCCGCCAGGCGTTCCCCTGCACGGCCGAGGTCGGCGAGCCACCGCAGTTCGCCGCCTTCTCGCTCGCAAGGGACCGTCACTTCCACGTCTACGCCCCGCGGGCTTGTCTTCTCCCGGTCACGGAGAAGGACAGTTGAGGCGCGCGCTCCGTGCCGCCGCGAGCAAGGCCGCGATTGCGTTCGTGACCTTCCTCGCCGTCTTGCTCGCCTGGTCGTTGACGCACGCGGGCGGCGGCGTCGCGACCGCCGTCGCCGAGGGGAAGACGCCGCCAGCACCGTCCTTCTCGCTCGAGTCCCTGGACGGTTCCAAGCCGGTCGAGCTCGAGGCCTTCGCCGGCCGCGTCGTCGTCGTCAATTTCTGGGCCTCATGGTGCGGGCCCTGCCGCGCCGAGGCGCCGGAGCTCGAGCAGCTCTGGGAGAAGTGGCAGTCCCACCTCGTCACCTTCGTCGGCGTCGACGCCCGCGACTCCGTCGGTGCGGGGCGGGCCTTCGTTGCCGCGAATCACCTCTCGTACCCGATCGGCCATGACCGCGGTGCGGCCGTCAGCAACTACGGCGTCGGGGCGTTGCCGGCCACCTTCGTCATCTCACCCGACGGGCGCGTCGTCGCCCATTTCCTCGGCTATGTCTCCGCCACCGACTTAGACGGTGCGATCGAGCAGGCTCTCCGGGCGGCGGGTGCACTGTGAGGCTCGTGCGGCCCCAGTCCTTTTCGAACCCACGCGTCGCTGCCCAGGAACGTCGAGGAGCGCACCTACTGGCACCCACGGCGTCATTGCCAGGAGCGACGTAATGGCTCTCCAAGCCGCGCTCGGCTTCCTGGCCGGCCTCGCGTCCTTCTTTGCCCCCTGCGTCCTGCCGCTCGTCCCCGGCTATCTCTCAGCGGTCTCCGCGGTCGAGATCCATCGCTTAGGTCAGCCGGGGACGACAAGGCGCGTCCTCCGCGCAAGCCTCCCGTTCGTCGCTGGCTTCTCCGGCGTCTTCGTGGCCCTCGGCGCCACCGCGGGTGTTCTCGGAAGCGCCGTCGCGCTTGAATCACCCAAGGCGCAGATGATCGCCGGCTTCCTGGTCATCGTCTTCGGGCTTGGCTTCATGGGACTGCTGTCGTTTCCCGAGCGCTTTCTGGCGCCGGAAGTGCTGGGGGCGGCGCAACGGCGCGGGTCGGTGCTCCTCGGCGGGGCGTTTGCCGTCTGTGCCGCGCCCTGCCTCGGCCCTGTTCTCGCGACGACGCTCGTCCTCGCCGGCTCGACGACCGGCGTCGGTCGGGGGTCCATCCTCCTCGCTTCCTACTCGCTTGGCCTCGCGATTCCGTTCGTCGCCGTCGGCCTCGCTTTCACGCATGTGATGCGACCGTTTCGCCGGGTGCGCGATCACTACCGCGTCGTGCAGTCCGTCAGTGGCCTCGTGCTCGTGGGATTTGGGGCGCTTCTCTTCTTTGACCGCAGCTGGTGGTTGAGCGTGGCCGTGAACAGCGGGCTACGCCTTATCGGCATGCGCTGACCCGCGCAGAGCTGCCGTGCCAGCATGCGCATTGCGCACCACCGACCTGCTCGCGGGCGTGCATCATCCTCGGGCGCAAATGGCCGGCGCGTGTACGCCCGCCGGGCCCGGGGGCCACGGGCGCGACGATCGTGGGAATCGCGACGCTGCCCACGCGACGCCGTGCCTAGCCCTCGCGCGGGGCGCGCGGCAACGTCGCTTCAATGAAGTTTTTGACCGTGCTCTTGCGCATTGGATTAGCCATGGCTTCGGACGACGCTCCCAACCGTCGCAAGTCCTCGCGCGCCAGCCCTGCCGCGACGAGAACGTCTCGCCAATCGACCTCCGCCTGCTCCGCGAACTGCTCGAACGCTGACTACCGCCCGCGTGCGGCCGGAACAACCGCCTGAATTCGCGGCCATCCGCCGAAGCGACGAGCGGCGTCCATCTCTCGACTCAGGACGTCCTGGTGCTGGGGATGCGACCAGCGCGGGATTCGCGCGGGACGCAACTCGGCCGGTTGCCCGCCACGGTCCAAGTGCCTGCAACCACGCCTCTTGTGCAGCCGAGCGCTCGAAGACCTCCGGCCGACTTGGCCGGTCATCCTTGTGCAGGGATTACCGGCTTCGGGCGGCTCCTTGCGGCGATCTCAGGCTGGTTCGCGCGCGGGATCTACGCGGGATGAAAAGAAGCCGGCGGTCGTTACCGTCAAATACATATCAGATTGCAGGGCTTTTACGGGAGCGACGGGACTCGAACCCGCGACCTCCGGCGTGACAGGCCGGCGTTCTAACCAACTGAACTACGCCCCCGGCGTCGAGGCATTGTAGCCCCCGCTCGTCGCGCGTCTCGCGGCGCTCCCGACGGCCTACGGGCGCCGGGCGCCGCGATCGCCGCCGCCCGTGCCCGGTGGCTCGCCTGAGTAGCCTCCGGCGGGTGACCACGGTCGACTGGATCGCGCTCGCGCTCGTCATCCTGCTCGCGCTCGCGGGAGC
>JALZFU010000319.1 GCA_030861385.1 Actinomycetota bacterium | reverse complement strand
CGGTGAAGACGTGCGGATGCGGGCTGCAGCGCTCGCCGGAGATCGCGTTCACGCCCTCGACGTGCTCGGAGCCGAGCTCGAAGAGGACGCGGTTCACGAGCGCGACGCACTCGTTCTCGCGCATTCCCGGCCGCATGGCGCGGAAGAGCTCGTCGTAGGCGGCGTCGACCATGGCGCACGCGGTGTTCAGGAGGACGATCTCGTCCTCGGTCTTGATCTTCCGGACGTCCTGCATGAGCGCCTGGCCGTCGACGACGCTGATTCCCTCGGCCTCGAGCGCGCGCAGGACGGGGAGCTCGACGACGTCCACGCCGACTGGCTCGCCGAGGAGGCCGCGCTCCTCGAGCTCGACGCGGATCTTCTCGGCGACCGAGTCGGCACGACCCTCGACGGCGCCGCGAAGCGTCGAGATCCCGGCGCGGGAGCGCTCGTCGCCGAGCCAGGGGTTGTAGAGCTTGTGGTGCCGTGCCGCCGAGCCGAAGTCCCACATGATCGGCTCGCCGCCCTGGGGGAGGAGGCAGAAACGAATCAGCTTGTCGATCGCCCACGTCCCGATGTGCGTCGCGGTGAGGTAGCGGATGTTCGCCATGTCGAAGCAGAGGAGCGCCCCGAGCTCCGAGCGCGCGAGAGCCTGCTTCGCGCGCGCGAGCCGGTCGCCGCGCAGCCGTTCGAGGTCGGCCCGCTGTTCCCAGTCGACCGCCATCGTTCCGAACGTCCGCAGGCCCATCGCTACTTCCCGATCAGGGATTTCGCGACCTCGTAGACCGTCTCCACGGTCGGCACGGTCTGGTCCTCGAGGACGGGCGAGAACGGGACGGGGACGTCCATCGCCGCGAGCCGCTTCACGGGCGCGTCGAGCTCCCAGAACGCCTCGTCTGCGATCACCGCCGCGAGCTCGGCGGAGGCGCCGTAGCTTCGGTGCCCCTCGTCGACGACGACGACCCGGCCGGTCTTCTTCGCCGAGGCGACGAGGCCCGCGCGGTCGAGCGGCACGAGCGTTCGCGGGTCGACCACCTCCGCGCTCACCCCGTCCGCGGCCAGGAGCTCGGCGGCACCGAGCGCGACGTACACCATCGAGCTCGTCGCGACGAGCGTCACGTCCTCACCCGCGCGCTTCACTTCCGCGACGCCGAACGGGACGCTGTACTCGTCGTCCGGCACCGGCCCCTTGGTCGCGAACATCATCTTGTCCTCGAAGAAGACGACCGGGTTGTCGTCCCGGATCGCGGTCTTCAGGAGCCCCTTCGCGTCGTACGGCGTCGCGGGGAGCGCCACCTTGAGACCCGGCACGTGCGCGACCCAGGCATGCAGGCTCTGGCTGTGCTGTGCCGCCGAGCGGCGCGTGGCGCCGAGCGTCGTCCGGACCGTGAGCGGCGCCTTCAGACGGCCGCCCGACATGTAGTGGATCTTCGCCGCCTGGTTCGCGAGCTGATCCATGACGAGCGTCAGGAAGTCGCCGAACATGATGTCGACGACCGGGCGCATCCCGGTCATCGCCGCGCCGAGCCCGAGCCCCGTGATTCCCGCCTCCGAGATCGGCGAGTCGACCACGCGCTCCCGCCCGAACTCCTCGACGAGGCCCGAGAGGACCTTGAACGGGGTGCCCGCCTCGGCGACGTCCTCCCCGATCACGAACACGGCCGGGTCGCGGCGAAGCTCCTCTGCGAGTGCCTCGTTCACCGCCTGGGCGAGCGAGATCTCGCGCGTCCCCTCGTGCTCCTTCGGGAGGACTTGGATGCTCGTGTCGCTAGGCGTAGACATGCATGTCCACCTCTTCCGGCGGGGGGAAGGGCGCCGCGAGCGCATGCTCGACGGCAGCGGCGATCTCCTCCGCGGCTTCGCGCTCGATCGCCGCGAGCTCGCCCTCGTCGGCGACTCCCTCGGCGACGATCGCCGCTCCGAGGAGCGCGATCGGGTCGCGCTCCGAGCGCCAGCGCTCCTCCTCCTCCCGCGAGCGGTAGTAGCCGCGATCGACGTCGCCGACGTGGTGGCCGTAGTAACGGTACGTCGAGCAGACGAGGAAGCTCGGCCCCTCGCCCGCGCGAGCCCGCCCGACGGCGGTCGTCGCCGCGCCGTACACCGCCTGCACGTCCTGTCCGTCGACCTCGACGGCCTCGATTCCGAAAGCGAGCGGTCGAGCCGCGATGTCGCCTGCCGTCACCTCCGAGAAATGCGTGTACTCGTTGTAGAGGTTGTTCTCGCAGACGTAGATCACGGGCAGCCGCCAGAGCGAGGCGATGTTCATGACCTCGTAGAGGAGCCCCTGGCCGAGCGCGCCCTCACCGAAGAAGCAGACGGCCACCTGGTCGCTACCGCGCGTCTTCGCGGAGAAGGCGGCGCCGGTCGCGATCCCGGCGGAGCCGCCCACGATGGCGTTCGCGCCCAGGTTTCCGTTCTCGTGGTCGGCGATGTGCATGGAGCCGCCCTTGCCGCGGCAGTAGCCCTCCTCCTTGCCCAGGAGCTCGCAGAACATCCGGCCGACTGACGCTCCCTTTGCGAGGCAGTGGCCGTGCCCGCGGTGCGTGCTCGTGATGAAATCGTCGCGGCGAAGCGCCTCGCAGACCCCGACCGCGACCGCTTCCTCGCCGACGTAGAGGTGCGCGAGGCCGGGCATCTTCGCGCCTCGGTAGAGACCGTCCACCTGGAGCTCGAACGCGCGGATCCGGTGCATCTGCGTGTACATGCGAAGCGCGAGCTCGCGCTCGACGCGCGCGATCGTGTGCGCAACCTCGGCGCTCACCGAACCGCCCTTCGAAGACCCGCCATCTCGGCGAGCACCCGGTAGACGACCGCGAAGTCCTCCTGTGCGAGTCCCATCCCGCGAGCGGCGGTCAAGAGCTCGTTCGCGACCGCCGTCGTCGGCATCGGCACGTCGAGCTCGCGGCCGGCTTCGAGCGCGAGGTTCATGTCCTTCTGCATCATGTCGACGTCGAACCACGCCTCGTCGGGGAGCTCGAGGACGAAGGGGCCGCGGTACTTCAGCATGGGCGAGGCGATCACGCTTCCGAGCATCACCTCGACGGCCACCTCTCGCTCGATGCCGTCCTTCTCGGCGAGGAGCAGCCCCTCAGAGAACGCGACCATCTGCACCTGCAGGCTGAGGTTGATGGCGATCTTGAGAAGGAGCGCCTGGCCGTTGTCGCCCACGTGCGTCACGACCGGCCCGATGTCGCGAAGGATCGGCTCCACGCGCTCGAACGCCTCGCCGCTCCCGCCCACCATGATCGAGAGCCGCCCCTGCTCGAGCGTCGAGACGCTGCCCGAGACGGGCGCGTCGACCATCTCGGCGCCGAGCTCACGTACCCGTGCGGCGAACTCGCGGCAGACGGCGGGAGCGGCGGTCGAGTGATCGACCCACACCTTGCCCGGCGCGAGCCCAGCGAGGATCCCGTCCGGTCCCTCGCTCACCGCCCTGAGGGCGGCGACGTTCGTGACCATGCTGTGGACGACCTCGGTGGCCTCGGCCACGGCCCGCGGCGAGTCCTCGACGACGAGCCCGATCTCCTCGAGCGACCGTGCCTTCTCGCGCGTTCGGTTGTAGCCGTGCACGGTGTGACCTGCCTCGAGCAGCCGGCGCGCCATTCCGCCGCCCATGACGCCGAGGCCGACGAACCCGAGGGTCGCCATCAGACTCGCGCCTTCCCGTCGTGGCGGGCGATGTC
>JALZFU010000317.1 GCA_030861385.1 Actinomycetota bacterium | reverse complement strand
GACTCGAACACCGTCCGGATCGACGGCCACGGACGGTGCTCCGCCCCCGGGAAGAGGGCGATCGCGCCTTCCTCGGAGTACGCGCCCGGCTCTCCCTGGTACGCGACAGCGTCCACCAGCGAAGTTTCGCCGCCGCGCTCAGCGCCCGGCTGACTCGACGGCGATGATGTTGCCGTCCGGGTCCTTGCACCAGGCGGCCCGGCCTCGGCCATCGTCGATATGCCTCCCTGCGTCTTCAGGTCGGGCAGGTCGTACTCCTCGACGACGACACCGCGCTCCCCGAGCGCCGCGACGAGCGAGTCGAGGTTACCCACGCGGAAGCCGGCGATCGTGTGCCGCTCTTGCCGGCGCCCACGCTCTCGTACAGGAGGAGGCTGCCGCTCCCGGCGCTGAGCTCCGCCTCGCGATTTTGCCGAAGGGCGTCGCGGCGCCGGACGAGCCGCAGCCCGAGCTTGCCTTCGTAGAACTCGACCGCCGTCCCGATGTCCGAGACGGGGACGATGGCCGCGAAATCCGCGCTGTCGAGCATCTGCCTCGCTCCTCTCCTCGTCCGGAGCCTCGCGCGACGCGGAGGATCGCGCCTCCGACGGCGTGCGACAAGCGCGCGCGCGCCCTATGGATGCGTGAGCCGCTTCAGGCCGGCCGGTCGCCGGCGCGGGCCGCGAGCGCCTCCTCCAGCGAGGCGACCGTCTCCTCAAGCCGCTCGACCCGCTCCTCGAGCGCGCCCACACGATCCGCTTGCTCGGGCGCGGCTCCGGGCTCCTCGCCCTCGGCCGGCGCCGCCGGCACCGTCTCGCCCCCGAGGAGCTGCGCGTAGCGGTCCTCCTTCTGCCCGGGGCGCCGGGGAAGGCGGACGACGAGCTCCCGCTCGGCCAGCCCGGCGAGCGTCGCCTCGACCTCCTCCAGCGACGCGAAGCGGTGGAGGCGCTCGCTCCGCTGGTTGAGCTCGCCGAGCGTCTGCGGCCCGCGCAGCATGAGGACGGCCAACAGCGCGAGGTCCGGCCCGGCGAGCCCGAGCGCCTCGTCCAGCAGGTGCCGGTACTTGACCGCGCGGCTACCCGGGCCGCTCGCGAGGCGAGCCCAGCGCTTTCGGCTCAGCCGGTCGAGCGCGGCGCGGATCGTCGCCTCATCGTAGGCGACGACGGGGTAGCGGTTCGTCGCCTGGTTGCAGGCCGCGCGGAGCGCGTTCAGCGAGAGCGGATACGCGTCCGGGGTCGTCCGCTGCTTCTCGAGCAGCGAGCCGAGCACCCGGATCTCGGCGGCGTCCGCGTCCACATTGTGACCCTACGCCTACGCCGCAAGCGCGGGCTCGTCGACGACCGGCGGCGAGCTCGCACTCGAGCGTGTCCAGCGCCTCGCCCTCGAGCTGGCCTTGAATCCCTGGCGTGGCCGCAAGGCGGGGACCGCGAGTACGGTGACCATTGCGAGCAGCGCCGCAATAGCTGCCCGCCGATTCGTGGCCGCGACTCAGCTCGCAGACAGTTTCGCGAGGATGTGCGTCAAGTGCGTCTTGACGCGTCACCGCCTCGCCGACCCGCCGACAACGTCTTTCGGAACTACAACTAGGCCACAACGATCTCATCGACCGTCAGGGCCACGATCATGAGGTCAGCAGCGTAGACGGATTGGCCTGGGCTCGGGGGCGTCGGCCAGAAGGTTCTGACCGAGAGGTTGGCAGAAGCCCCGGGTGGAACCGGGGTGCCTTCGCTTCCTCCTCCGCCTTCGGCGGGGATGTTCGCCGCGGCCGTTAGCGCGAACTGCTGATGGTTGTTGATGTAGTCCGACTCTCGCGCGGCAAGGACGCTCCCGAAGAAGCTGCGCACATCAAGTCTCATCCTCATCGTCACGCCAGCAGATACACCCAGGACGCCGTTCGCTTGCACGACATACTGTCGTCCGACCTCCAGCGGCACTCGGCTTAGCTCCACGAAGTCAGCCGTTTCCGAAACGAAACGTGCTTCCGGCTCGACGTGGATGAAGACCTTGCTCGGCACTCAGAGCCTCCGTTCCGTGACCGACCTAGCTTCCTGCCCAAACAGCCGTTGAGTCAACCCAACGAGTGAGAAAGAGAGCTTTCGCGACCAGCCACCGCGCGACTACTGATCTCATCCGGGTCACGAGGAAGCGTCGTGCGGCGGTGGATCGCTCAACGGTCCCGGCTGGCGGTGTGAACGTCGGGGCGAGCCAGTGCTAAAACCACGCAACAGCGCTCAGCCGAAAAGTGCCCTGTGTTCGTCTGGACAATTGACCACCCCGCGGGCCGGGTGCTGGTCGACACCGGCATGATCGAGCTGAGACCCGAGGTCGACGATATGAGCCCGACGCCGCACCTGGAGAACATCCCGCGCGACATCGCCTGCGTCATCAATACCCACCTTCATCTCGACCACTGCGGTGGCAACCGCCTCTTCCCGGGCGTGCCGATCCACCTCCAGGCACGGGAGCTCGCCGATGCCCGCTCGCTCGACGACTACACAATCCGAGAATGGGTCGACTTCGAAGGCGCGACGTATGTCCAGCACGAGGGCGAGGTGGAGCTGCTACCGGGAATCCGCCTGCTGCCGGCGCCCGGTCATACGGACGGACATCAGGTGGTCGTCATCGAGACCGACGACGGCAGAAACGTTGTCGGAGGCGACGTGGCCACCTCGTTCAACGAGCTCAGGAGCGGCGCGACCAACGGACAGCGGCGTGCTCGCGCTAGCTGCTCCGACCTGGCTCACGCACGCGGACGGCGGCCCGGAAGTTCCTCGCCGGGACTAGGCCGAGCACACGATCACCGGTTCCGGAAGGCGGGTGGTAGTCAAATGCCGGTACGTCTGATGCGCAAGTTCCGGAACGACGGCTTGAAGACGTGAGGCTGGTTCTGGCCGCGGCCGGTGAGTTCTTGGTGGTAAGTCGGTCTCTACGCCCATGCGGCCAGAGCAGGCCGGCGGGATAAGGAGCGATCAGATGACGCGATACCTGATCTCGTTCGATGCCCACGCGATGGACCACATTCCCGCCGAAGACATGCCTGCCGTGGCCAAGGCTGCGCACGAGGTGGTCGAGGAGGCCATGAACGCCGGCGTGTGGGTTTTCGGCGGTGGACTGGAAAACCAGAAAGCGAGCATCGTGGCCACTGACGGGACGGTCACGGACGGTCCGTACCCGGAGGCCATCGGGGGGTTCTGTGTCGTCGATACCCCCTCACGCGAGGAGGCGCTGAGGTGGGCTGCCAAGACCGCCGACGCCTGCCGCTGCCCGCAAGAAGTCCGGGAGTTCATGCCCGACCCGGCCGTAGGAAACTGATCGGATGTCGACCTATTCGTCTCGGCGAGCGTCCTCTCGTCTGACGACTTAGTCGAGCCGACGCCGAGGGACTGAGGGAACACCAACCCGGCACGCGCGTCCACGGCGGGTCACGCGCTTTCGGGCGATTCTTTCTTCTTGCGCGGCTTTCGCGCCCGCGGCTTCCCGGCCTTTCCCGCTGTTCCTGGCTCGTTGCTCGATGGTAAGGCGGGGTCGACGGTTCGAGTCCGTCAGAGGGCTTGCAAGAGGGCCGCACGTGGGCGCTTCCTCGTATGTGTTCAGTCGGCGCTGGCGCGCCTGAGGGCCTCGGATGGAGCCGTTTATGGAGCTTCTCGCGTCGGCGCCGAGCCAGCGCTCCGTGAACGCTTTGGCGGCGCTACCGCTGTGGGTAGATGGTCTCGCCGCGCGCGAGCATGGCGACGTACTGGGTGAGGCGGCGGGCGCGTGTCTCGGGGCGCTTGGCGGTTGCGAGCCGGTAGAGGACCGCGTAGCGGTTTTGGCTTGTCAGCCGCGCGAACATCGCCGCCGCCCGCGGTTGTTCGGCGAGTGCCGCTGCCAGGTCGTCAGGCACCTCGATCGTGGCCGGCCCCGCATACGCCTTCTCCCAGGAACCGTCTTCACGTGCGCGCTCGATGGCAGCCCGGCCCGCGGGTCGCATCCGACCTTCCGCCTCTAGTCGCTCGGCGAGGTCCACGTTCCGCCTCGACCAGACGCTGCGGTGCCGTCGCGGCGTAAAGCGCTGGAGAAAGGTCGCATCGTCCCGGCGCCTCACCTGACCGTCGATCCAGCCAAAGCAGAGCGCCTCCAGAAGCGCCTGCTCGTATGTCAGAGTCGTCGGCTCGGTCCTTCCCTTCTTCGCCAGCACAAGCCAAACCCCGGGACTCTCGTCGTGGTAACGGTCGAGCCACCCGCGCCACTCCGCGTCGCCGGCCAGGAGCAACTCCTCGTAATCGCGCGCCATGGGACGTTAAGCGTGCCAGTAGGCCGTTGGACGTTCCGACGACCGGTGGAGCATTTGTGGAGCCGAGCGGACGCAAACGCTCGCTTACGCAGGCGAAGACCTCCGGGGGCAAGAACGCACAGTTACTTGCGGACGGCCGCTGCCCCTCGAGTCCGCTTGCCTCGGAGCCGAGATGGTAAGGAGGGGGTCGATAGTTCGAGTCCGCCAGAGGGCTCTAAAAGACCTGCAAATCGGGGCAGCGTCTGGGTGACAACGAGCGCTCGACCCGACCGCGCGGTGCTCACCGTCGAGAACACCGGCGAGAATCTCGCCCCAGAGATCGTGGCGTCGCTTGCCGAGCCGTTTCAGCGCGGAACGGAGCGCATCCGCACCGACACGCAGGCGTCGGCTCGCCTGGCAATCGTCAAGAGCATCGCCCAGGCGCACGACGGAACCCTCACTCTCGCGCCGCGACCTGACGGCGGACTCCGGGCCATGGTTGAACTACCGGCCGCGCCCTCTGCGAACGCCGAAGCCGTTGCGCCGGGTGCCCGGCATCCCCACGACCAAGGAGAAACGTGACCGGATGACCGTTCAGCGGATGGACAACGTCGGCATCGTCGTCGACGACCTACCAGCGACGATCGCGTTCTTTCGCGAGCTCGGTCTCGAGCTCGAAGGGCAAGCCACGATCGAAGGAGAATGGGCGGGGCGCGTCA